>JANWHO010000171.1 GCA_025450375.1 Chloroflexota bacterium | reverse complement strand
CCGGTGGTGGCCGGCGCCTTCACCCTCTTCTGGATCGTGGCCATGATGAACACGGTCAATTTCCTCGACGGCCTGGATGGCTTGGCCGGCGGCGTGGTGACCATCGCCGCCATCCTGCTGGCCATCTGGAGCGGTCGGGTCCATGGCCAGGGCGCCACCACCCTCACCGGCAGCGAGGTGTTGGTGCTGCCGCCCCTAATCCTGGCCGCCGCCCTGATCGGCTTCCTGGTGTTCAACTGGGCCCCGGCGCGTATTTTCATGGGCGATTGCGGGGCCCAGTTCGCCGGTTTCACTCTGGGTGCCCTGGCCATTCTGGGACCGGCGAAGATCGGCACCGCCCTGTTGATTCTGGCCGTGCCCATCCTCGATATTGCCTGGGTCTTCGTGCGCCGTCCCACCAAGGGACGCGGCTTCGCCAGCGCCGACCGGGGGCATCTGCACCACCGTCTCCTGGACCGTGGAATGAGTACGCGACGGATCGTGCTGTCGTTCTACGCCATCTGCGCCGCCCTGGGAGCGATTGATCTGGTGCTCACCCGCACCTCCAAGTTGATCGCCTTCCTGGTGGTCACCGTGGCCACGGTCATGCTCCTGATCCGGGTCACCGAACGTACGCCGGGCAAGCCGTTCCTTCGCCGCCACGCGCCGCCCGCGCAGCGGTGAACCATGCTATCCTGATCGGTGAGAGGGCCATCACCGTGTTCATTACCGTGTCCTTCAGTATGGCCACTGCCGCCCGATGCCCCAGTTGGCGAGCGTCCAGCGAAGCAACATGGCGAACATGTTGAGTCGCCAGGGACGCTCGTGCAAACGACGCGGTGACGTGGCAATCCAGCTTGCCCTGATCCGGCACATCGGCAGGCCGGCGCGCCGTACCCGCGCCAGAAAGTCGCGGTCCTCGGCCAGCCGTAGCTCCTCGGCGAAGCCGCCGATCCGAATGTAAACCCGACGGGAACAGAAGAACATCTGCGCCTGGATATTGAAGAGGCGCTTCCCAAACTCCAGCAGAGCGAAAAAGCCTCGGTCGAGAAGATCGCTGGAATCCGCGAGTACGGGAATGCTTCCCGCCTCGTAGCCCCTCCGGCCCCAGCCCACCACACTCTCCACCAGGTTTGGGGCCATGCGTGAATCGGCGTCGAGGAAGATCAGCCAACGGCCCTGGGCCGCCCTGGCGCCGCGATTCTTGGTCCTGGCAACCCCTATCACCGGCTCGTGCAACAGACGGATGGAAAGCGCGGGGTGGGCGGCACTGTACGACCGCACGACCTCCGCCGTGGCATCCACCGAGCCGTTGTCCACCACCAGCACTTCCAGTTGGTCCAGCGGCCAGGCTTGGGCCGCGACCGAGGCCAGGGCGCGCCGCACGTAGTGCTCCTCGTCGCGAGCCGGAATGATAATCGAGATCTCAGGATTGCCGGGCAACGAGCGATCCGTAACTCACGATTCGTCGAGTGGCGATCAAGCGGGGGATGCGCTGGAGGATACGGGCACAGTCCACGGACTTCCGCGCCCCTTGCGGGTGCAAGAATACCTTGAGCACCGGCGCCGGTCGCCCCCTCGTCGACCAGACATCTCCTCCCAGCCGCGCCAATCGCTCCTGCACGGGTCCCGCTCCCATATAGCCGATCCATGGGGTCCACACCCGGCGCCCATCGATCACGTCATGTACGGCCAGCATGGAGACATAATACTGGAAGCCACAATCCCGCAGTTGGTGCTGAAGATGTGGGGAGGCTAGCCAGCCTGGCGCACAGAAGCCGCGCGGATCGAGGCCCGCGTCCTGGAGGATACGGCGCCCGGCCAGCAAGCGCTCTCGCGTTTGGCGGCAATCGAGAGTCAGGAACTCGGCCGCCGTGCGCGCGAAAAGGCGTCCCCGTACTTGCCGCGGCCCCAGGCCGCGGATCGGGTGGGCTGCCCGATGGGTGTAGCCATGCAGCACAATCTCCGAACCGGCCGCCGACTCGCGCGCGAGCATCCGAGCGAACTCGGGATGCTCGCGGATGTCGTTCCGGCCGTCCTCATTCGGGATCACCTTGAGGGTGAGCGGTCGAGCCCCCATGGCATCGCAGGCATCCAGAAGATAGCGCACATCGGCCGCCAGCGAGGGAGTAACATCGTGAATGGCAATGACGATCCTTCGCGTATCGGTCATGCTCACACCGCCTCCCTCAAGCAGCCGGAACCCGCTGGAGCGCCAGCGCCAGGATACACTCACGGCGGCAAGCGACCAAGCACAGGGTGACTCAACCTACATCTACCAGGGTAGCACAATCATGGGCCGCCATGGCCACTGCCCGGAACAATGGGCGCACCGACGTTTTGTGATCGACACTGTCTCACCATCACGGTCGCCTGGGAAGGGGCGGCCCGCCACAATTCTTCGGTACGCCCCGGACGAATCGTGGGTTGGGCTCTATACTACAAGCGAATGATACTTATGCGGCTTTAAGTACCCTTGGGAGGCGGCCAATGATACGTAAGTACCATTCTTTTCATTCCCGTGCCGGCCCGATCAGAAGCTCCACGATCACCACGTCGCGCCAGATTCCGTCCAGTTGGGCGTGGCGATGGTAGACGCCCACCTCGCGGAAGCCCAAGTGGGCGCAGAGGGCGCGACTGGCGATATTCTCGGGGAAGACACGCGAGACCAGCTTCCAGAAGCCGCGCTCCTCGCAGGCAGCGATGAGCGCCCCCATCACTGCCCGGCCCGCCCCGCTGCCGCGCGCCGCCCGCTCGGCGTAGACCGAGAACTCGGCGATCCCGGCATAACAGGGACGGGATCGGTAGAGGCCGGCCCAGGCCGCCGCTATCACCTGACCTTCTCGTTCCGCCACCCTGGTAGGATACCGGTCGCCCCGTTCGGCCAGGGCGGCCAGGATGTGGGTTGCGTCGCGCGGCTCCATCTCAAAGGTGGCCACTCGGTCGGCGATGCCCTGGCTGTAGATACGGGCGATGGCGGGCGCGTCCTCCGGGCGCGCGGGGCGGGTGGTTAGATTCATACGCAGCAGCTTTCACCACAACAGGCGTTCGCGTCTACCGCCGAGACCATACGGAGAGGCGCGGCGGCAGTGAGTGGCTTGACCGCCCGGACGAAGGCGCTGGCCAGCTTGCCGTCACCCGCTTGCCAATCGGCGGGGAGGGTGCCGGTGTCAAGCCCCGCCTCGGCAGCGGTGTAGCGGCGGGTAATCTCCACGCCCACCTCCGTGAAGCCCGCGCGAACCAGCAGCTCGGTGTAGGTTTCTATGGGGAGCGCCCCGGCCAGGCAACCCACCCATGCCTCCATGTTGAGGCGCAGGGCCTCCGGAATCGGCCCGTCGGCCACCACGTCGGACACCGCGAAACGACCGCCGGGCCGTAGCACCCGGAATGCCTCGCGGAGCACCTGTCCCTTATCGGCGGCCAGATTGATCACGCAGTTACTGATCACCACGTCCACTGAGTTGTTGGGCAGGGGAATGTCCTCGATCCTTCCTCTCAAGAAGGCCACGTTGCGGGCGCCGGCTTCCGCCTGATTGGCCAGGGCCAGGGCCAGCATCTCATCGGTCATGTCCAGCCCGAAGGCGAACCCCTCGGGACCGACCCGCCTGGCGCTGAGCAGCACGTCGATCCCGCCGCCCGAGCCGAGATCCAGCACCGTTTGCCCAGGCTGAAGATCGATCAGAGCGGTGGGATTGCCGCAGCCCAGGGAGGCCAGCACCGCATCCTCCGGGAGACCGGCCGTGTCGGCGGCATCATACAAGCCGCCGCTGACCGTGTCGCAACAGCCGGAGGCACAAGAGCCGCCGCCGGATTGCACGCTGAGGGCGGCGCCGGCATAACGCTCGCGCACCAGATCGGTAATGGTCTCGGCGGTTGGGGTGGCATTCACGGTCATCGGTTTCTCCTCATCGAAGCTTATCGATTGGTGGCGGCAAAAAAAGGGATCACGGTAAAGTGTTAATGGTCTCCAGGCTCCTCCTTCCGCTTGCGGTCGCATGGTAGAAGGCCCAGATCCCCTGTTTATGGCACGCGATCAGCCCAGCCTGACGGAGCAGGCGGAGATGATGGCTGATCGTGGGCTGGTTCTGGGCGAAGCGGGGAGTAATGTCGCAGACGCAGAGCGGCTCCTCCTGCTGGCTCAGCAGATCGAGGATACGCAGGCGGGTAGGATCGGCCAGCGCCTTCAGGTGCTCAGCCAACCTCTCGGCGCGGGCAACCGGCAGTTTGGGCGCCCCGGGGGGCGCGCAACACGGCTCGCCGCGTTGGCGGATCGGCAACGGTCGGGGCGCCAGTTGGGTTTCCATGTAGGCAGTATGGGCCACTCATTGATAGTTGTCAATGGGTTATCACTATCTGCCGGGGAGTTGAGGTCCCAATCGTCCCCTGCCGGGTCGGTTTCTCCACCAACCAGCTTGCATCGGCCACCTGATTGTGACTATCCTGTTGATGCTTCCGCGAATAGTCCTCACGCGGGTAGGTACCAGAATAGGGAATAGTGCAGGGCCGATCTGACGAGTAGGATGGCAAGCAGGCGGACGTGGAGAAGAGATCCTGGTTTGATCCTCTCCGCGCTCCAGAAGTGAGGGATTCTGGCATGATGATCAGTCTCATCCTCTCCGCGGCGCCTCCCATCCTGTTGGCGCCCGCCGCCAGTGTCCTTGCCGTTCTCACCTACCAGGTCGCGCGCCGCGCCGCCGGACATTCTCCCAGGGCGCGGGAGGTTCCCGTGGCGATGATGGCGCGGGTTGGTCCCGCGCTCAACGCGCATTCCAGTCGAGTGGCCGGGTTCAGTGAAGCGATCGCGCGGGCCCTGGATTGCCGGAACGAGGATGCCGACCTGATCGTTGCCGCCGCGCGCCTGCATGATATCGGGAAGAGCAGGGTGCCGTCGGCGGTGCTGAACAAGCCGGGACCGCTTACCCAGGCCGAATGGGAGGTCATGCGGGCCCACGCTGAAATCGGCGCCAACGCGCTCCAAGACTGCCCGGCCCTCGCCAGATTGGCGGCGATCGTGCGCCATCATCATGAGCGATGGGACGGCCGCGGCTACCCCCACCACCTCCGGGCCACCGCCATTCCCCTGGGCGCCCGGATCATCGCCGTCGCCGACAGCTTTGACGCCATGACCAGCGACCGCCCCTACCATCGGCGGATGCGCGCCGAGGAAGCCGCGAACGTGCTGCGCCAGGGCCGGGGCACGCAGTGGGACGCCGTGATTGTCGACACCTTCCTCGGGTGCCTGCCGCGCTAGCCTTCACGTCCTTTCGCGTCTTCCCCGATCGGGTACGTGACCCACACCGAGACCATCCCCCAAATGGGGACTCCAGTTCCCGCCCCATACCCCCCAAATGGATAAGGAGAATTGGTGATTCCGTGCCATATCGCCCATATGCTACTGTAAGTGCGTGGCTTGGTGGCGCACAGTGGGACGCCCCTCCTTGGAGGCGGCGATCCTCCTTGACCGGCCAATCCCGGGTTGGCCGCGCTTGAAGGGTACGCTTGAGATGATACGAATCACGGTTATGCTGGCGATTGCCGCCCCACTGTTGCACTCACGGATGCGCGCCATCACGGTGAATGATCCGGGGATGTTTCTGGTGTATGACACGCTGAACGGTCTGGATGCGGTGGAGCATATGCGCGATTTGGCGCCACGCGTCGTCCTGTGCGATCGGCAAATGCTCGCCGATCCTGACTTTGTCGGTCTCCAGATCGCCAGGAGAGATCGTCCGCTGGTCGTATTGGTGACCGTGAACTGCGAGGGTATCCCTCCGCGGTCTCCGATAGCCCTGGCCGGCACGGTGCCGTTCAACACGCGCGCCGGCGACCTGGCATCACGTCTCCGCGCCATTCTCCACATTGAGGCCGCCAAGCCGGAACTCACCGCCATCGTGACGGCGCCGGTATTCATCCCGTCGCCCGAGGCGGCGCAACTGAACGCGCGATTTACCGTCCCGGATTCGAGTTCGCTCCAGCCCGATCACTCACACGGGGGGGTGGCCCTGGCGCCCGTGCCGGGCCAGCAGCCGGTACCGACCAAGACGGCGCACCTCAAAAAGACTTCATTTCTCAAGTCCGTGCTGGAGGATCTCGATCCGGCGCATCAACCGGAAAGAGCTTCATTCCTTTCGCGATAGTTCGGTCAACCGGCGGTGATCGCGTTGGTTCGCGAGTGTCGTAAAGATGGGGAAGCATGGCACGCGAGTATGCCCGCGTGCCATGCTTCCCCATCTTTACGATTGGCCATGCGTGCGTTAGACTGCAAGCGTCAGGGAAAACCCCCCAGATCCTGGCGTATTCGCGGAATCCGCGTTGAGGAGCACACACATTAGCATGGCAATGGAGCTACCCCGTGTCCTGCTCGCCCTTTCCTCGCGTGCCCTGGCCGAACGTCTAAACCAACAATGGCTGTTGGCGCACGGTATTGCCTCCCTGGGCATCACCACCGAGGGAGCCGAGGCGGCACGATGGATACTCGAACTCCAGCCTCGAGTGATCCTGTGCGATGACCGTATCGCGCGGCACCCCGCCGTGCAGGCGCTCCTCGCCCCTCGATCCAGCCTGTCACCCTGGCGAATCGTGCTGATCACCTCCGGCGCCGACGCGGTGCCCGAGGCGATCCCAATTAGCGCCATTCTGGATATGAATATGGATGCTGACGCCGCGGCTGGACATCTCCACGAGCTCCTGGAGCCCGTACATGCATGCTCCGCCCCCAGCCCCGGCCCTCGGTCGGAGGACAGCGGCGCTCGACGGTTGCTCCGCCGGGTAGTGCTCGATTCGGAACCGGAGGTGCCGCTCCTCCCCGACCAGCATAGAACCCCACGGGGCCACGATCCGCTCTCCCTGCTTCTGCAAACCATTCAGCGGGACCAAAGCCACCCACGCGATAGGGTCACCGGTCTGGCCACGGGCCATACCCTGGACCGGGTGCTGGCCGCCCTGCCCGCGCTTGAGGAGCCTGCCGCCATCGTGGTGATCGCCCTCTGGGGAAAAAGCCTCGCCGCCCCAGTTCCTCGGGACACGCATCCAGCATCCATGCTGCGAACCATGGCCGCTATCCTGCGCACGCACGTGCGACACGACGATTTGGTATGCCGTCTGGAGGAGCAGGGATTCGCCATTATCTTGCCGCATCCAGGAAGCAACGCGCATCAGGTGCCGCGCCGGCTGCGGACGGCGCTGGATGATCTACGGCGTTCGAGCATGGCCGATCGGAGTGGACCGGACATATCCATGGGGTTTGGATTCTGGGAGCCTGGATTACCAAGCAGCCATCCCCTGGACCAGGCATGGCTGGCGGCGAGGAGTGATCGCGATCGAGGGCCGGCGCCGGTACCATCCGGTGTTTCCAACCCCAACTAACGGAATCAGTCGCTAGGGAACGTCGCGGAATCATTAGCCATCGCCGTGAATCGCGGGCGGAATGAGTGTCGGGTATCTAGAGGGTGTAGGATGAATCAATCAGCGATCTCCCCTCAGCGGATGGTTGTAGCGGCGCCCCTGGATCTGGTGCTGAGCATTATCGCGGCGGCGGAATACAGTCCGGTCCCCGGATCGGCGCTCGCCGTCCGGCGTCTCGACAGCTCCGAGGGCCGAATCTTGCTTGAGTTCGCCACGCGCTATGCCCCTCCCAGTGAGCAGGTGGTCAAGGAGTTGATCACCGATCCCCCCGACCGCGTCCTCTATCATCATGTGGCCGGTCCCTATATCGGCACGGTGGAAGAGGTGCAGCTGGCCACCACGGACGGAGGTACGCAACTTATCCTGACCGCTCAGTATGAACGTCTGGGCGGCACGATCCGTCTGGTCCGTCACTTCCTTGAGGAGGCGGCCCGCGAGCATCTTGCCAACCTCAAGCATACGGCCGAACGGCGCGCGCGCCGCCTGGGAGTGATTGGGAGCGCGGGCGTGCTGATCTCGGTGCCCAGAATGACAACCGAGGAAGAAATACTGGAGGCGGCCACCGAGCAAGAGCGGCAGGAATGGGGCCACAGTGGCCATGGCCGAGGAGTGGCCCGCATGGCCATGGCGCTGGCCCAGCAGATGCACCTTCCCGAGCGCCAGATGGAGGACTTACGGCGAGCCGCGCTGCTGCACGACCTGGGGAAGGTAGCGATCGACAGCAATCTTTGGGGCAGGCTAGGCCCGATTAGCCCGGAGCAGCGCGCCCAAATGGAGGCCCACGCGCGCCTTGGCTATCATTTAGGGCAGCGGGCGCGGCTGGCCGAGCCGGTGCTTGCCGGTATTTTGCATCATCATGAGCGATGGGATGGCGCCGGCTACCCCGACCACGTGGCCGGCAACGACATCCCGCTCAAGGCGCGCATTCTCGGCCTGGCCGAACACGTTGATACGATGATGCGGGCCAGTTACCGGCGCGACCTCTTGCCGACCCGCGAGATCATCGCCGCCATCCAACGCGGCTCGGGCACTCATTGGGATCCGCTCCTCGCGCACCACATGATACGGATGTTGGGCGGCCGTTAGGCGATTCCCGGTATCGCCAGAGAATCCGGTACCCTACGGTCAAGCGAGGGTACCGGATTCCCTCGCGGAGTCTCTATAAGGAAGTGAACATGGCGGAACGTTTAGGCGTGGGGGTCTGTGGGGCGCGGATCGCCCGTAATCATATCGAGGGCTATCGGAAAATTGACGGGGTGGATGTCCTCTGCGTGGCCGGCCCCGACGTGGACCGCTGCCAGGCGCTCGCGGATGCCTATGGCGTCCCCCGCGTGGTGGCCGACTATCGCGAGATGCTGGCCATGCCCGACATCCAGGCGGTGAGCATCTGCGTCCCCAATAAATACCACGCCAGCCTGGCCATCGACACACTCAACGCGGGGAAACACGTACTCTGCGAGAAGCCGCTGGCCGTGAACGGGGCCGAGGCGCAGCGAATCGTGGACGCCGCTCATGCCAACGGCCGCCTCTTGATGGTCGCTTTCAACAATCGCTTTTCCGCCAATACACTCGCGCTCAAGCGCATTGTGGACACCGGCGCTCTCGGTCCCATCCACTACGCGAAGGCGGCGTGGCTGCGTCGAGAAGGGATTCCCGGATTCGGCGGCTGGTTCACCACCAAGGAGGTAGCGGGCGGCGGGGCGCTGATCGACATCGGCGTCCATGTGCTGGATCTGGCCCTGTACTTCATGGGCTACCCGGAGCCGGCCACCGTACTGGGCTCGACCTACCAGGCGTTTGGCTCCCGCGGGAAGGGCGTGAACGCCGGCTGGGCCGCCACGGACCTGGAATTGACCAACACCTTTGACGTGGACGATCTGGCGATCGGGATGATCAAGTTCGTCAACGGCGCTACCCTCTTGATCGAGGCGAGCTGGGCCGGCCACCAGGAACTGAATGAAGACATCGCCGTGCACCTGTTTGGCCGGGATGGCGGGGCTCGTATCCTGGCGCCCGAGTACCGCAAGGCCGACTCGGTACGGGTGTTCACCGAGATCGGCGGCCAGGCGGTGAACGTTCAGCCTGTCTTCAGCATGGACGACGAGTACGTCCGCGAGATCCGTCACTTCGTCGACAGCATCCGTCAGGGCACCCCCAGCCTGGCCCCCGGCGAGCAAGGGGTGATATTGATGCGGATCATCGACGCCCTCTACGCCTCCGCCGCCAGTGGACGCGAAGTACGGTTGGATCGCTAGATCGCCCTTTCCCTGATCGGAAGAGCATGGTTGAGCGCGGTGGCGGGTTCGGCGCCTCCGCGCTCTACCTCGATTAGCACCCCCTCCCGAAGCTCCAGCACTCGGGTGGCCAGGCGGCGGATAGCGTAGCGGTCGTGGAGGATGGCGATCACGGAGCCGCCAAAGGTGGCCAGCGCGGCCTCGAAACGCTCGCGCGAGGGAATGTCCAGATGGTTGGTCGCCTCGTCCAGCAACAACAAGGTGGCCTCGGAGAGGATGAGCCGGGCTAGGGCCAATCGGGCCCGCTCGCCATAGCTCAGGCGGCCAATAGGCGTGAAGACCATGTCGCCGCTGAACAGATAGCCGTGGAGGAGGGTGCGCGCCTCCGTCTCGCCGATCGGGCGAAGGGCCCGCACCATGTCCAGAGGGGTGGCGGACGGATCCAGAGTCTCTTGCTCCTGGCTGTAGTAACCGATCCGCACTCCCGAGCCCAGGCGTACGGTACCTCCATCGGGCATCAGCGCCCCGGCTACAATCTTGAGCAACGTACTTTTGCCGCAACCATTGGGGCCGGTGATCGCCACGCGCTCGCCGTGCCGGACCGTTAGATCCACTCCATCCAATATCCGATGCCCATCAAAGGATTTGCTCAGGCGCTCCACGCGGAGCACCTCGCGAGCGCCCCCTTGCACCGGCGGGAAATCCAGCTTCACTTGCCAGCCCGCGACCGGCTTCTCCACATGGTCCTCGGACGCCAGGACCCGCTCCAACTTCCGTTCGCGCACTTTTGCCTTGCGGGCCACTTTGCCGGCCCGAATCAGCGCCCCGCCCTTGGCGAAGCGGTCCAATCCCTGGCGCTGATAGTGGGTTTGGTTTCGCCCGTCCACCGTTCGCGCCTGCTCCTTCACCCGGCGAATGTCGGCATCCACCCGTGTCCGTTCGCGCTCTTGCAGACGATAGCGTTCCCACTGATCGGCCAGCCGCGCTTCCTTGGCCTGGATATAGTCGCCATAGCCTCCGGGATAAGCGGTAATGGTGTGGCTGACTCCGTCCAGTTCCAGGATGCTGGT
>JANWHO010000170.1 GCA_025450375.1 Chloroflexota bacterium | reverse complement strand
GGGGCCTTTAGCGGCGATATTCTGACCATCCCCGCCAATTTCCCCCCCGGCACTTACAACGTCGTCGCCCGAGGGGCCACCAGCGGCGCTCAGGCGAGCGCGACCCTGGTGGTTCAGCCGGCGGCGCCTACCATCACGGCCGGCATATCGGCCAGCCCAAGCCAGGTAACGGCTGGCTCTGGGGTATCAATGTCGGGAACCGGCTTCTCCGGGGGAGAGCAGGTTCGGATCAGCCTCAATAACGCTCTCGTTCTGGTTGCGACTGCCAACGCCGACGGATCGTTCGTGAACGCGGCATTCACCATTTCGCGGAGCGCGCCGCCCGGGCGATACGGCATTTCCGCCACCGGAGCGGCGAGTGGGCGCGTGGCCACCACCGTGGTGACTGTGGTCGCGCCTCCCACGGTGGCGAGCGTATACGCCAGCTCCGGCACCGTGCAGCCTGGTCAAACGCTCACCATTGGCGGCAGCGGATGGGACGTGGGCGAGATCGTGGTCGTCCGCCTGGATGGAGCCCTGATCATGGCTCCCACCGCCAATGCCGCCGGCAACTTCAGCGGCCGCTACACGGTGGGCGTGGGGGTTGGGCGGCACACAATTACTGCCTCGGGAGGAAGGAGCGGCCGATCGGCGGCCGCCTCGCTCACGGTGGCGCGGCCCGTGCAGGTGGGGATCGGCGCCAGCCCCAATCGGGTGGTCCGCGGTTCCTCGCTGCACGTGAGCGGCACGAATTTCCAGGCCAATGAATACGTGTTGGTCAAGTTCCGCGGCGTGCTGAAAGGGGCGGGGCAGGCCGACCGGTCCGGTCGGGTGAGCAACATCACCTTCACGGTACCGGGGAACACCCCCCTGGGCACGGCGGAGGTCACGATTACCGGGGCCCGGAGCGGGCGATCGGCACGGGCCTTCGTGTATGTCCTGGCGGCGCGGCGGGCTCGGGCCGGGCTCTCGCTGTCACCGGGATCGGCGCACCGTGGGGGCCGTGTCTATGTCTCCGGTCACGGTTTCAAGGGCCGTGAGGTGGTGGTGGTGAGATTCCACGGCTCCAACGTGTTGGCCTTGATCGCGGATGCCCATGGTAACTTCAAGCATGTTGGCTTTACCGTGGCCCGTAACGTGCCCTATGGCACCGCCAGAGTCACGGCCACGGGGACGGTGAGCGGGATCTCGGCCAGCACGAACCTAAAGGTGACCGCGACTCGCCCGTCACCCCAGGTGTCGGTCTCTCCCCGGAGTATCGATCGCGGCGATGACATCACGATCTCCGGCAAGGACTATTTTGGCGGAGAAATCGTGCTGATCCGCGTTGATGGCCGTTTCGTGGCCACGCCGACGGCGGATCGCCACGGGAATTTCAGGGTGCGATTCCGCTTACCTGGGTGGCTCAAGTCCGGAAAGCATACCGCTGTGACCGTCGGCACCAAGAGCGGGCGCACCGCGCACACCTCGTTCGAGGTCACGAGCTAAGCTGGAGGTTGAATACAATCGTGCCGGGTCGTCCTGAAGCACAGGTGCTTCAGGACGAGTGCATCCCAACCAGGCTAATCCGCGCTCCATGCGTATCCCGAATATGGAGGTGGGCCGCGACCAAGACGCCGTTGGGTTCATCCACCCGGACTCCCACCCCGCTGCCGCGGAGGGTGCGAACCGAGCCCGGCAGGTCTTCCACGGCCAGGGCACTCGCGAATAGCCCTTCTCCGGCGCGAGCCAATGCCTCCGCCACCGGCCCCGAGTCCGACGACAGGGGGGCCGCCAGCTTCACCGCCGTGCCGGAGGGCAGGAGGAGCGGGAGCACACGAGCCTGGAGCATTGAGTCGTCTTCCGCGACTCCGGCGGCGGTCAGGCCGAAGAGATGCTGGTACCGCCCCGACGCCTCGGTCAGATCTCGCACCGCGATCGTAAGGGAGGCGATGGAGCGGGCTCCGTTTGGCTGTGGGCCCGGTCCCTCGGCCCCGGCCAGGAGGCGCCGATGCTCCGGGCCGGACTGGTCATGGCGGATCAGGAACGGGAGCCCTTGCTCCGCGCCCTCACGGAGGCGCACGGTTTGCCAACCGCGGTCATAGCCGTTCGTGGTCGCGAGCCGCCCAGTATCCGGGCCGTCCACCGTGAATCCCCGCTCACGCAGGAGGGTCGCGGCCGCCGCCGGGTCCGTGGTCTCCAGGGCGTACCCCACCCAACCATCGCGGTCCTGCCGCAGCATGGCGCCGATAAATCCGCTCGGAGTAGCGCCCGGCTGGCTGGAGATCAACTCGATGTACCCGGACTCCAGCACGATTAGCCGATTGGCGGTGCCAAATTGCGGGTGGACACCGCCGCCGCTCACCTGAAAGCCCAGGGAGCCGGCAAAGGTAGCCTCGGCGGATCCCAGGTTGGTCACCGCCAGAATCAGGTGGTCAATGGCCCGCGCGGTCGGCGGTACCGAACCGCTCATCACTCCCTCCGCCCGGTGGCGCGGGAGCTAAGGGCCCGTTCCACGTCGCGCTTGGCGTCGCGTTCGGCCATTGCGTCGCGCTTGTCGTACAGTTTTTTCCCGCGCGCAAGCCCAAGCTCCACCTTGGCATGGTTCCGCTTGAAGTACATGCGAATAGGCACCAGGGTGTAGCCCTTTTTCTTGATCTGGGTAGTGAGGCGGATGATCTCACTGCGATGCAACAAGAGCTTTCGCGTGCGTTGGGGTTCGTGATTGAAGCGGTTCCCATGATCGTAGGGGGATATATGAGCGTTCCACAGCCATGCCTCACGGGTATCGATGCTGGCGTATGCCTCGCGAAGGTTCACCTTACCGGCCCGCACCGACTTTACCTCGGTCCCGGTGAGAACAAGCCCCGCCTCGATCGTTTCGTCAATGAAATAATCATGGTAGGCCCGCCGATTGCCGGCGACCGTGACCTCGGTGGGCGTTCTGTCGGGGGTGAGCGAGGCAGATTTCTTGACCATAGTCAGGCTATTGTACGCCGCTGCCTGAACATGCTGCAACTCTTCGTATAGCCTGTATCAGAGGAGGTTAACCGGATCCACGTCAATGACCCAGGGACGGGGAATCTCGGAGAGGATGGGATGAACATTGGCCCCGCGGAGGAGAATCTGCCAGAAAAAACGGTTGTCCGCTTTATTGATAAAGCAAGGGGCCGGGCCGATTATCTCAATCCCCACGCCGGGGCGCGCGTCGAGCCATTGGCGGAGCTTGGCGGCCAATTGGTCGGCGGCCTCATGGCACTCGCGTTCAACCGCGGCGCTCATGGTAAGACGGGTCAACTGGCTGAAGGGCGGGTAACCGGCCTCTTGACGGAAGCGGATCTCATCGCGATAAAAGGCCGCGTAGTCATGGTGAGCGGCGGCCTGGATGGCGAAATGCCCCGGCGTGTAGGTCTGCACGATCACCAGGCCGGGGAGGGCGGCCCGGCCAGCGCGTCCCGCTACTTGGGTCAGCAGGGCGAAGGAACGCTCGGCGGCGCGGAAATCAGGAAGATTCAGGCTTGTGTCGGCTGAAACGGCACCGACCAAGGTCACGCGGGGAAAATCGAGGCCCTTGGCGACCATCTGGGTTCCGATCAAAATATCGATCTCGCCGCGGGCGAACCGATCCAGAATCATTTCGTGGCCGAACTTTCCCGAGACAACGTCACGGTCGTAGCGCTCAATTCGCGCTTGGGGAAGAAGCGTCCGCACCTCGTGTTCTACTCTCTGGGTTCCCAGGCCAAAGTAGCGAATGCGCCAGCTTCCGCAGCGAGCGCACAGGCTGGGAACCGGAGCGTGGGCATCACAACGATGACACTGGAGATGCTCTCCGTCCGAGTGGTAGGTGAAAGGGAGATCGCAGCGCCCACACTTGGCCACGAAGCCGCAGTCGCGGCAGTTGACGAAGGTGGCACTCCCGCGGCGATTCAAGAAAAGAATGGCTTGGTGCCGGCGGCGGAGCGTGGTCTGGAGGGCTCCTTGCAGGGCACGGCTGAAAATGCTCCGGTTGCCCGCCTTGAGTTCCTGGCGCATGTCCACCACCTGGACCGGCGGCAGCGCTGATTCGCGAGAAACTCCCGCCCCTGGAAGGGCGCCGGGGTGCCGCACCCGAGTGGCCATGCGCAGGAGCCGATAGGCGCCGCGATCGGCGCGATTAAAGCTGATCACGTCAGGCGTGGCGCTCCCGAGGATGACCACGGCCCCAGTCATGTGGGCCAGGCGGGTAGCAACCTCGCGCGTATGGTAACAAGGAGTGCGATCCTGCTTATAGGATGAATCGTGCTCTTCGTCAAGCACGATCAGGCCGATCTGGGGAAAAGGACTGAAGATGGCGGAGCGGGGCCCGATCGCGATCGAACACTCGCCCCGTCGAATCCGCTGCCATTCATCCAGCCGCTCTCCGTCGCTCAGTTTGCTGTGAAGCAAGGCAACCTGGCCCGGGAACCTGCCGGCGAAGCGGTCCACCGTCTGTGGGGTAAGGCCGATCTCGGGCACCAGCACGATCGCCTGGCGGCCTGACGCGATAGTCTCGCTCACCGCGTGAAGATAAATCTCGGTTTTCCCACTCCCCGTTACCCCATGCAGCAGATAGACCGCGCCATCGCGGGCCGCGAGCGATGCGTGGATGGACCGGAGAACCCGATGTTGGTCGTTGGTCAGGATGGGAGGCTTGCTGATCATGAGAGGGCGATGTGCGATAGGGTCACGTCGCATCTGGCGGGTGTACCGCACCACCGCGCGGCCGGCTGCCATCCGCGTGATCACGGCGCGATCCACGCCCAGCTCCTGATGGATCGCGGTCAAGCTGGCCTCGCCTCCTCGATCTTGCAGATAATCGGCAACCAATTGCTGGCGCGCGGTGAGACGCGGTCTGAACTGGCGTGGCTGGAGCACCACCACGACCTCCGTACGTTCGCCCACCATCGCCCGTCCCAGTCCGCGGACCCGCGTAACCACTTTCCGCCGGGCCATGCTCTCCAGGGCCATGCGCACTGCCTTGCCGTCACGTCCGGCGGCGAGCTGAGTGGCCGTGGCGGATCCCATTCGTCGCATGGCCGCCAGCAGTTCAGTCTGCAGTGGGGTGAGGGTAAAGCGCCCGCCTACTCCATCCTCGGGCTCCGCGCTGTAGGTAATCACGGGGGCCCGATCGATGCCGGAGGGCAGCATCAGGTGAATTGCTTCGTTCAGACGGCATGCGTAATACTTCGCGAGCCACTCTGCCAGGTTAATCTGGATCGGGGTGAGACAGGGTAGCGGGTCAAGAACGGCCTTCAGGTCGCGCAGGCGGATTCCGGCCTCGGCCGAGGCATTGAGCGACACCACGATCCCTGCCAGAGCACGCGGGCCAAACGGCACTTCCACCAACATGCCCGGCTGTACGATCGCGGCCAGCGCCTCGGGAATGCGATAGGTGTAGACCGAGCGATCTCCGACCCGACCGGCGAGCGCCACTTCCGCCAGGGGAGAGGCGGAGGGGCGCTCGCCGGCTACACCCGCTGGGAGGCCGGCCTCGGTTCGGGAACCAATCTCGGGCAGCGCGCGAGGGGTTCCGCCATCAGGCATGGACCCCCACCTGCTGGTCCTGGCCCTCCGTTCCGGCTCCTACCGGCAGCTTTCGCGGTTGAAGGGCACGGGTCACGCACGCGGCGACGAACTCGCGGAAGAGCGGGTGTGGGCGATCAGGGCGCGACTTGAACTCGGGGTGGAATTGGGTGCCGAGATAAAATGGGTGATCCGCCAACTCGACGATCTCCACCAGCTTCCCATCCGGCGAGAGCCCACTAAAGATCGCTCCGGCCCCGGCAAGAAGCTCACGATATTCATTGTTGAATTCAAAGCGGTGCCGGTGCCGCTCGTAGATCACCGGCTGCTCGTACGCCTGGGCGGCCAGGGTGTTGGGCGTGAGGCGACAGGGCCATACCCCCAGACGCATGGTGCCGCCTTTATCCTCTACGTCCCGCTGATCAGGCATCAAATCGATGACCGGGTATTTGGTGAAGGCGTTGAATTCGGTGCTGTTGGGCAGCGTGCTGTGCAGCACCTCGCGAGCCAGGTCGATCACGCCCACCTGCAAACCAAGGCACAGGCCGAGGTAGGGCACCAGGTGTTCACGTGCAAAGCGGGAGGCATGGACCTTCCCCTCGACCCCGCGGTGACCGAAGCCGCCTGGGATCACGATTCCATCGAGATCCTCCAGATAGGGCGCGGCGGGTTGCGATTCCAGATCAGTCGAATCAATCCAGTGGATATCCACCGCCCGATCATGGAAGAGCGCCGCGTGGCGAATGGCCTCGGCCACGCTGAGGTAGGCATCGGGCATCCCCACGTACTTGCCGACGATCCCGATCTTCAGGGTTGGCTTTGGCCGCTTGATCTTCTCGACCAGGGCCCTCCAGCCATCGATCTGGGTGGGGCCCGCGTGGAGACCCAATTCGCGCACGATGAAGTCACCGAGGCCAAAATCCTCGAGGATCAATGGTACCTCGTAAATGGTCTCGACGGTGAGCAAGGGGATCACGGCCCGGTCGCTGACATCGCAAAACAGGGCGATCTTTTCCTTCAACTCCTGATTGACCGGGTAGTCGGAGCGGCAGACAATCACGTCAGGCTGGATACCGATGCTCCGCAGTTCCTTGACGCTGTGCTGGATCGGTTTGGTCTTCAACTCGCTGGTTGAGCCGATATACGGCAAGAGGGTGACATGAATATAGAGCACATTGTCGCGGCCCACCTCCTTGCGCATCTGGCGAATCGCCTCAAGGAAGGGGAGGCTCTCGATATCGCCCACCGTGCCGCCGACCTCGACGATCACGACCTGAGCGCTGGATTGGCGGGCTACTCGCTGGATCCGTTCCTTGATCTCGTTGGTGATATGCGGGATGACCTGAATGGTCCCCCCCAGAAAGTCTCCGCGCCGTTCCTTGGCGATCACGCTGGAGTAGATCTGGCCGGTGGTGACGTTGCAGGCCCGGGTAAGGTTCTCGTCGATGAAGCGCTCGTAATGCCCAAGGTCGAGGTCCGTTTCAGCCCCGTCATCGGTGACGAAGACCTCCCCGTGCTGATACGGGCTCATCGTCCCCGGATCGACGTTGATGTAAGGGTCAAGCTTCTGAATGGAGAGGGAAATATCCCTGGCCTTGAGGAGGCGGCCGATGGAGGCGACGGTGATGCCCTTGCCCACCGAGGAGACTACCCCACCGGTAACAAAGATGAACTTCGGGCTCATATATCCCTCCTTACTGTCGGACATCCATTACAACCACCTGGGTTTCCTGCGGAATCGACGTCTTGGTAACCGCCAGTTTCGGCTGCGGCACGATCTGCCGCAGCCCCATCTCGTGGCAAAACTTCTCGATCGAGGCGAGGCCCTCCTCATCCGCCGCCTCGAAATGCATGGGAACAATAATGCTTGGCTCGATCTGGCTGATTACTTCCGAGGCGCGGGACATGTCCAGCACGGCGCCCCGCGCCGGGACGAACAGCACGTCCACGGAGCCAATCTCATCAATTTGCTCGGCGCTCAGCACATGGCCCAGATCGCCAAGATGGCAGAGCCGGACATCCTCCATCTGGATCACGTAGATCGTGTTACGGCCTCGCTCCCGTCCCGATACCCCGTCGTGAAAGGTAGCTACCCCGGTGATCAGCACTCCGCGAATTTCGTACTCACCTGGACCCTGGATCACCTTCGGATTCCCGGTTACCACGGCGGCGTTATTGTGGCCGGGGTGATCGTGGCTGATCGTGACAATTTCCGCTTGCAGGCGCAGCGGCGACCGCCCCAGGGCGAATTGAAAGGGATCGGTAATCAGCGTGACTTCCTTGCCACGTAGGCGAAAACAGCTATGGCCGAGAAAAGAAATGTCCACCCACAACCCTCGCATTGCCTGGCGTACACGAACGAGGAGGCGCCAGCCGTGCGCCTCCTCACTCAATCACCACGCCCATGCCCCGGGCATTTTTGCCCACGGCCCGTTTTATTCTTACGCTTCACCGTAGCATATTGGCGGGCATCACGGTAGGGGACAATGCACGAGATCCGCCTACCATAGTGGACGTGGGCGGTTACCGTGCTATAGACTGGGAGCTAGTCAGGATGAACCATACCTTAGAGGCGGATCGCCGAGGGGTAGACAATCGCCGCCGCATGGTTGGTTTTAAACGTGGGAGGATATGCGATGGCCAACCAGGCGGGGATCCTGCCGCAACGAGGGGCGCTGGCCGGCCCTGATACGCGGACGCGGCCAGTCGTCCAGATCGTGCCGGTAAAGGGCCTTCCCGTTGTCGCTGTAATCGTGGTCGGCCTGATCGTGGCGATCTCTACCAATTCGCCCTGGGCGCTCGCCTTTTACCACGTCGCGGGCGGCGGCTTGTGGACGGGGATCGACCTCTTCGTCGGACTAGTTATCGGGCCTATTCTCGGCCGCTTGTCGATCCCGGCCCGGGCCGAGTTCTCGGCGAAGTTCATGCCGATGATGGTGCTCATCATGCCGACGCTCGTCATCATGACCCTTGCGTCTGGCTTCCAGCTCGGGGTCAATCTCGGCAACTTCAGTCCCTCAAGTCCGAACCACGCCTGGTTGGTAGGGTCGTTCATTGTCGTAGGCATCATGGCGACGGTCGCGCTGGCCTTGCTGGAGCCGGCGAATATCGCCGTGCTCTTCGAGATGAACAAGCCCCATCCCAATGGAGCAGTCATCGCCAGGCTCATGCGACGGTTCGTCTACACCGCGGGCATTACCGGCGTCATGCAGATCGCGACGCTCGTGATCATGACACGGGTGGCGTCGCAATGAGCGCGCAAACCGAGATCCCGACTGCTCCGCCGGTTACTCAGTTCGCCGGTGCCTCCCTGGTCTTGGTCGTGATCGGGGGCATCGTCATGGCGTCCTCCTTTCCGGGCCGGCCGGCGCTCGGTGTTCCCATCGCCTTGCTTGTGCTGAGCGCCACCCTCCTGGCGGTCTGCATCGTCCTCCTTGTCCGTCAACGTGGCTTTGCCTGGCACACGTTCCTTCTGGTGGGGAAGTGGGCACTGGCCGCCTACGTGATCTCCGCGGGGATGATCGAGTTCTCCTTCCTGCATAACCATGCGGGCGGCGCCCCACTTCTAGTGGTCACCCTGATGCTGGTCCTGTTCGCGGTCACTGTGCCGCTACTTATCAGCTTCACGGTCGCGCGCTACCAAACGGGGTCAGATTCGGCGCCCTGACGTCATGGCAGGGCCACGAATACCGCACGCGACCGCACCCCTCGGATCTGTCCAACCATCCAGATGATTGACGAACACGTTCATCCGGTGACGCAGCTCCCGCTCAGGACTCCGGGCTTGCCGCCAAGGTTGCCCGCGGGCGCGGGAGGGGAAAGGTGTGCATCGCCATGTACGCCAGGGTGCCGAAGAGGAGGGCGACGAAAAAGCTGTGGGCGAGCGTGCTCAAGATGGCCAGTCTGGAAAGGACCACGATCCCGCCGGTTATGGCCTGGCAGAGCACCAGTACCATCGCGGCGGCGGACCCCACATAGAGGTCGGGCCGGGAGGCCCGGGTCTTCCGTGCCTCGACGAACAGGGCAATGATCAGGAGAGTGAGGAGGCCCGCGCCGATCCGATGGGTGAATTGAGCCGCCACGCCGGTGACGAAGCGGGGAATGATTGCCCCGTTGCAGAGCGGCCAGTCTAGGCAAGAGAGGCTGGCATTCACATGCCGTACATACGCCCCCATGTAGACCACGATGTAGCTGTAGATGATGGTGACCCAGATGAGGTTGCGTAATCGGCGGGGTAGGGTAACCTGGCGAATCCGATCGGCCCCTCCCGCCTCGACCACGAAGGCCGCCGTGAGCAGCACGGACGCGAAGGCGACCAGCGATATGCCAAAATGGGCTGCCAGGATTTCAGCCGAGGTCGGGTACATGACCGCCAAACCGCCAAGCAGCGCCTGGAGGAAAAGAAACACGATCATGATGGGGGCCAGCACCCAGGCTTCCCGGCGGCCTCGCCAGAACCACATGGCGCCAACGGATAGGACCAGAATCAGGGTACTTTCAATCGGCACCCCGGCCCGGTGGGTAAACTCAATGAGCGTACCGGCGTTGGCGACGCCGCTCAGTTCGGGGATGATTTGCCCGCGACATAGGGGCCAGGTATTGCCGCATCCGGCCGCCGAGCCGGAGTTGGTGACCAGGGTACCCTGAATCAGGACCACCAGCATACCCAGGGTAGCGATAATCGCTAACCAGCGCAGGGCCGCGTAAATCCGAAGCGCCGCCGCGCCGCCATCTTGATGGTGGACCCGCCTCAGGGCGGCCAGCCGTTCCGCCGGCAAATACATCCCGTGCTCCCACGTGTGTCCAGCGCTCCTGGGGCGAGGAGCGATTCTCCGCATTTCCGCTCTTGAGTATACACGGGAGGCGCATGGAGGCCGAGACTCAGTGGTTTCCGGCCAGCTTTTTGAGATCGCGTACCGCCGAATCGATCGCCGGATCATGGCCCGTGGAGAGGTCGCGGGGGCTGGTGGTTATTTGTTGGTCGGGAACCACTCCCACCCCGTCCACCTTCTCGCCGTGCGGCCCCAGCACGCGCACTTCGGTGATTTCCAACCCGCCCCCGTCATTTAAGCCGAAAAAGTCGGCCCCGGCCAGGGCCCCGGCCGTCCGCGTACCGACCAGTGCCCCCAGGTGATAGTCGCGCACCGCGCCGGCCACGATTTCCGAGGAGGACGCGGACGCGGCATCGGTCAGCACGACCAACGGAACGCTCAGCAGGGGGACCGAGTTGTCCGCCCTCTGAGGACTCCGCTTCCCTTTACCGTCCACGGAGTAGAAGAGCGTTTTGTGGTGGACGAAGGCGCTGAGCAGGCGAATGGCGCCATCGATCACTCCACCCTGGTTGCCCCGAAGGTCCAGCACGATCCCGTGGATTTTCATGGATGCCTGGCGGGCGGTGATCCCCGCCAGAATGGGGCCAGCCGCGTTCTTGGTAAAGCTAAAGAGCTTTACGTAATACATCTCGCCGGCAATGAGCCGGCTGGTCGAGTCTGGCGTCTTGAACAGTTCCGGGCGCAAGTGAAAAGTGAGGATGGCCCCAGTGACCGGTCGGGAAATCACCACGGTGACCGGTGACCCTATCTGGGGATCGAGGAGCGGCGCGTAGCCGGCCAGCCCGTGCACGCCCGAGAACGGCGAGTGGCCATTGACCAACAGCACCACATCGCCCGGCTTCATCCCTGCTCGAGCCGCGGGAGCGTCGTCAAAGACAGTGGTGACGAAGATGGGTTGGGCGGCGGAGGTGATCGAGATCACCAGCCCCAAGCTGGGGGTCGGCCCATCGTCAAACAACTGGCCGATGAGAGGCTTCAGCTGAGCGCCGGGCACGTACCCAGTGTGGTCATCGTGCAGGCTGGCGGTCATGCCCGAGATCGCCACTTCGGCGAGCGCGCCGGGAATCACGAGGTTTGTCGGAATCAGACTATTCAGCCTCTTGTATGCCTGGGCGAAAAGACGCCAATCTGGTTCCCGGCTGCCGGTAAAGGCCGGTTCGCGCATGGAGCTTGGCACAAGCACTTGGCTGGCCCGAAGCGCGCTATCCATCTCGCTATAGGCGCCGCTCAGTAGTGTTCGCTCGTCCAGTTTGGCCCCCGTGACATAGTGGGCCAGCAAACACGAGAGAGCCTCCCGCACGGTAAGCAACGACGGGGTCCGCACGGGCGACACCGATCGAGCCGAGGAGAGCACCGTACAGCGCACTGGTGACCCGACACCGTCCGCGCTAACGGACGCCGGCCAGACCAGACAGGCCAAAAGGGCCAGAATAGCCAAACGGGTACCGATGTGCCTTAGCGACGCGCCCAGCGTTCTCATGGTCACTACCTTCGGAATTTCGGTGGGTGATAGTATAGAGTACCCCGTCCGCGATAAATGAGGAACAAATCCACACACCGGCGGCGGAAATCTCAGTACACTGCACCATAGTGGACAACGTAGTGAAGGAGGTTCGTCCGATGGGCTCCAAGGATAAGGGCACAAAAGAAGTTCGCAAGCCAAAGTCGGCCAAAAAGAAGACGAAAGCGGCGCCGGTCATCCAGAGCCGCGTCCGCCCAGCCGAGGAGAAGGAGGCGAGCGACTGAACGCCCGAATAATGGAGGCCGCCGACCCCTTTCGGATTCGGCCGGGACGGGCCCGTGGCTGAGGCTCCACTCGCCGCCAATGTGTGGGATGCCTTGCGGTCGTTGGCCTTCGAGGACGGCGAGCGAGTCGCCGTTGTGGCGGCGGTCCAGCACTGGAAGGAACGCGCCTCCCATGACGTCGAGCTTGAGGCGGCCAGGGCTGCCTTTGAGGCGACCCGCCAGGAGTTGGCGGCCACCGCCGCCCGCCGCCGGGCCGAGGAGGCGCGGATCGAGGATCTGACGGCCAAGTTCCGGCGGACCGAGGAACGGCTAGCCTCCGGTCAGTTACATCATGAGCGGGAGATAACCACCGCCCAGGGCGAGGTGGATCGGTTGCGCGAAACCGTGGGGCAACTCGAGATCACCTGGCTGGAGACCAGCGCCCTCGAGGAGCGGCTGACCGCCGCGCAGCCCGAGGCACGAGCCGCCCTTGCCCTGATTGAGTCGGAGGCCGCGGCCCGGATGGCCAACGCCGATCGGGAGCTTCGCGCGGTGGAGGCGCATTTGGTGGCCATCGATCGCACCCGGAGGCAGTCGGCCCAACTCGTTCCAGCCGACGTACGGGATCGGTACCAGGCCCTCTATTCCCGAACCGGCGGCCGCCCGTTCGCCCTCGCGGTGGCGGGCGAGTGCAGCCATTGCCATGCCGCCGTCCCCGCCGCCGCCGTCCAGCAATTAAGAGGCCATACTGGGGTTCCCAGTTGCCCTCGGTGCGGGCGCTTGCTCCTCGCTGGCTAGAGCCCCCACCAGAAGCCGGCCGCGATGATCACATAGAGCCCAATCAGGGCGATTCCTTCGAGCCAGGTCGATTCCCCATCGTAGACGACGAGCGCCCCAAGCAGGGTGGCCAGCAGCATGCTGCCCAGGAGGAGCGGCGAGAGAACCAGGGTGAGGTGCACGGGAGCGCCAATGACGAAACTGACCAGAACCAGCACCGGGATCAGGGCCAGGGCTACTTGCAAACTGCTGTTGAGGATGACGCTTATCGCGTAGTCCGGGCGGTTTCGCAGCATCAACTGCACCCCAACCACGTTCTCCACCGCGTTCCCGGCGATCGCCACGATCACCAGGCCGGTGAACTCCTGCGAGATATTGAGCGCGTGCGTGGCCGGGGTTAGGGCATTGACAAACCAGTCCGACACGAACGCGGCCCCCACGCTGGCCCCGAGGAGCACGGCGATGGCCAGGCCAACCGGCCACACGCCTTCCGCCCTCTCTCCCGACACTCCGGTTGGACCTCCCTTTAAGGAAAAAGGGATACTGCTGATGAAGACCGCCAGCAAAACGACCGCGCAGATCACACTCAGCGCCTCCTCGTGCGCCGCCGCCTTGGTGTGGAGTTGGGCCGCGAGGGTGGGGATGGCGAGGGCCGACACCGCGAGCAAAGTAAGAGTCGCGATGTTTCTTGGGGTTTCAGGATTAAAGATCTGGGTACCGTGACGCAGGCCACCACTGAGAAAGGCAATCCCAAGCACCAGGAGGCTGTTTCCCAGAACCGAGCCGATCAGGGCCGCCTGCAGCACGTGCACCAGTCCCTGCCGCAGGAGGAAAATGCCGGTGAACAACTCGGGCAGGTTGCCCAGGGCGGACTGCAGGACGCCGGTGGCGCCGGGACCGAGGCGGGCGCCAATCTGCTCCGTGCCGTCTCCCACCAGGGTGGCCAGGAGGGCCAGGGTACAGGCGGTGACGATGAAGGTAAGCACGGTCAGGCTGGTCAATTGGAGGCCGAAAGACACAATGGTCGCCAGGAGCGCGAGCCCGATCCGAAGCCACTGCTTTTTGTCGGGCATGGTCACCTCGACGGAACGCGGGACGTGCTTCGGACCCTGGCTCATGAATCGTGGCTCCTTTTGGTTCATCCGCGCCGATGCGGGACGCGATGTGTAGTGTACCGGGGACATGTGATCCATGTTGTGCCGGACACTGGGAGCGCGAACGAGACGCTCGCGCTCCCAGGCCGACGTGCGTGCTCCCCGCGACCTGGGGACAACGCGGATCATAAAATACAGATACGCTCGATCCGTTAGGACGTTACTTCCCTTCCTTGGCCAGGAGTGATATAAACATGCCAGGACATGCTTACAATGCGTGCCGGTATATTGGCGGAGACGAGCCGCGGTATGGGAGGCATCCCGTGTCAACAGCAATCAAGCTCGAGGCGCGCAGCCGTCGCTGGACGCCTCATGCGATTCTTTCCGGGTTCATCGCGACCATCTGCATGGGACTGGTCTTGCTGGTGGGGTTCGTCGTGGCCTCGAACGCGGGCTCCAGTTCGGGCAGCTTCCTGGCCCAGTGGTTCTATGGCCTAGCCCACAATCGGATCACCAATACGACCCAGAGCTACCTCTTCGTCGCCGCGGCGTTGTATCTGACCTTTGGCCTGGTGTGGGCGATTGTCTACGCCTATGTGTTCGAGCCGCTGCTGCGAGGGCCAGGGTGGCTGGAAGGGCTCCTCTTCTCCCTGCTGCCTTTTCTCCTTTCGATCGTGGTCTTTCTTCCCAGTCTGGGCGGCGGCTATTTCGGGAGCACCCTCCACGCCGGCCCCCTGCCCGTGATCGGCAACTTCATCTTGCACGCCGCCTACGGAATGGTACTGGGGACAATCTACGGTCAGAGTATTCATGCTGGCTTCGATGAAGAGGATGAAGGGGCCAGACCCGGGGAGTTGCACCAACGTGCCGCCATGCAGGGGGCCGAGCGCAACGGGGCCATCGGGATTCTGATCGGATTGGCCGCTGGGGCGATCCTTGGCAGTATCCTGGGGCAGAGCGTCTATCCGACCCAGGCAATCGATGTCAGTGCCAACCTGATTACCGGTTCGGGCGAGTTGAGCCTCGCGGGGGCCGTGTTGGGGGCAAGTCTCGGGGCGCTCGTCGGATCGATGCTGGGACTGAGTTCGACCCCTGGCGCCGACACGGCTGAACCGTAGAGACCACGCATGGTCTAGAGGCTCGATTAAGCACGTCAAAAGGGATTTGGCCATTCCGACGCGGGTACAATAATCGCTTGACAGGGTGTAACCGGCTCCGTACACTCCACAACCAGCATCAGTGGAGCGGAACCATCACGGGAACGGCCGGGTGCGCGCGGTTCGGCGCCGCTGATCCATCAACCAGGTAAGGATACAATTACGGGCGAGCATCTTCTTGAAGTAGAGGGCCTGACCACGACCTTCAGGTCGGTGCGCGGCCCAGTTACCGCCGTGAACGGAATCAGCTTTCACATAGACCCAGGCGAAATCGTGGGCGTGGTAGGTGAATCAGGGTGCGGAAAAAGCGTCACCGCGCTTTCGCTGATGCGCCTGATTCCGGAACCTCCCGGCAAGGTAGCCGCCAACGCGATTCGGTTCCGCGGGGAGAATCTCCTCGACTTTTCCGGCGCCAAGCTGCGCGACCTTCGGGGAAAAGACATCAGCATGGTCTTTCAAGATCCCATGACCTCCCTGAACCCCATGCTGCGCATTCGCCGCCAGATGACCGAAGGGCTCCGTCTCCATCTCAAACTGGGGAAGAAAGAGGCCCTTGATCGGGCAATCGAGATGCTCCGTTTGGTCGGGATTCCGGCTGCGGAGCGACGCGTACACGACTATCCGCATCAACTGAGCGGGGGGATGCGCCAGCGGGTGGTGATCGCGATCGCGCTATCCTGCAACCCGGCGCTTATCCTGGCCGACGAACCAACGACCGCCCTGGATGTGACCATCCAGGCGCAGATCCTCGAGCTGATGCGGTCGATCATGCGCGAGCGGAATACGGCCGTGATGCTGATCACCCACGATTTGGGGGTGGTGGCCGGAATGTGCGACCGGGTGTTGGTGATGTACGCCGGTTCCATTGTCGAGGAGGCGTCGCGGCGGGACATCTTTTATTCACCTCGTCATCCATATACGGTGGGGCTTTTGCGTTCCGTCCCACGGCTGGACCGCGAGCGGGCCGAGCGGCTGCCCCAGATCGAGGGCGTGCCGCCGGACCTGGCTCAACTACCCGTGGGGTGCTCGTTTCAGGCTCGCTGCCCCTTCGTCACCGAAGTCTGCCGCCGGCAGACTCCCGAGCTGAGGACCATCAGTGGGGGACACCGCATCGCCTGCCACCACGACATTACGCGCGTGGACGCGGCCTGAGGTGGAGAGTCATGGGAATGGCGCCGAGCCCCAGCCGCTCATCCGCGCCCAGGAGTTGCGGACCTACTTTCCCACCAGCCGCCAGGGCCTTCTGGGCCGCCGCGGCTCGGTCAAAGCGGTAGATGGCCTGACCTTCGACATTCATAAGGGCGAAACGCTCGGCCTGGTCGGCGAATCCGGGTGCGGGAAGAGCACGACTGGGCGCACGATTATCCGCCTGATCCGGGCTACGTCGGGGAGTGTGTGGTACGACGGGCGCGATCTGACCAAGGTATCGGAAGGGGAAATGCGGAAGCTTCGCCAGAAGCTGCAAATTGTGTTCCAGGATGCCTATGCCTCGGTCAGTAGCCGGATGCGCGTGCGGTCGATTATCGGCGATGCCCTGGCCATCCACCACCTGGCATCGGGGCGGGCCCGAAGCAACCGGGTGGCGGAACTCCTGGAGATCGTGGGCCTTGATCCGCGGTTCGCCAGCCGCTACCCGCATGAGTTTTCCGGTGGCCAGCGCCAGCGGATCGGGATCGCGCGGGCCCTGGCGGTCCGACCAGAGTTCATTGTCTGTGACGAGCCGATCTCCGCCCTTGACGTATCAATTCGGGCTCAGATCATCAACCTGTTGGAGGATCTGCAGGGTGAGTTCCGCTTAACCTACCTGTTTATCGCGCACGACCTGGCGGTGGTGCGCCACATCTGTGATCGGGTAGCGGTGATGTACCTGGGCAAGTTCATGGAACTGTCGCCCAACCAGCAGCTGTACGACCAGCCGTTGCACCCTTACACCCGGTCGCTGATCTCCGCCGTACCGGTGCCGGACCCGGATATTGAGGACACGCGCCAGCGCGTCATTCTCGAAGGTGACGTGCCGTCGCCGGTGTCGCCGCCCTCGGGATGCGTCTTCCACACCCGCTGCCCCATCGCGCGCGAGCGATGTGCCCTGGAGGTGCCGGAATGGCGCCAATACGCGCCACGGCACTGGGTGGCCTGCCACTACGCGGGGGAACCGCTGATCAAGGACAATAGCGGTGGGGCCGAGCAGGTAATCCTGGCCCGCTCGCAAGAGCCGGTCGGGAGCGTATGAGAGTCAGTAGGCGGGAAAGGAGGAAGATGATAGAGATGGAAGCGGATCCCAGGATTCCCGTTCCCGCCGTGGGATCGTTCGATCCAACACAATCCGCCGAGCCGGATCCCGGCGTATGGCGCCGCATGTGGGACAGCCTCCGGCGCGATAAGGTAGCGCTGGTGGGGGCGGTGATTGTGCTGGCCTTTGTGTTGGTCTCGGCATTCGCGCCCTTGCTCGCGCCGTTTGACCCGAACAATCAGTTCAACGATGGCCTGACCGCCATGGGGGCGCCACTCCCACCCGGTCATCCCTACATGTTGGGAACCGATGATTTGGGCCGCGATCTCCTCAGCCGGCTGATCTACGGGGCCCGAGTCTCGTTGATCATTGGAGTGATGGCCAATGGCCTGGCCATGATCATTGGGGTGGCGATTGGCGCCATCGCCGCCTACGCGGGCGGGTGGGTCGATATGGTGCTGATGCGGTTTACCGACACCATGATGGCCTTCCCGGTGCTGCTGTTCGCGATTGCCTTGATCGCGATCACCAGTCCCAGCCTGCAAAACATCATCCTGGTGATTGCTATTCTCTATTGGACTACTACGGCCCGGATTATTCATGGGATGGTGCTCTCACTCAAGGAGCGCGAGTTCGTGGAGGCGGCGCGGGCGCTCGGGGCCACCGGGCCGCGGATCCTCTGGCTCTACATCATGCCGCACCTTCTGTCGGTGATCATTGTCTACACGACTCTGGGAGTGGCGACCACGGTGCTGGTGGAAGCGTCGCTCAGCTTCGTGGGGATCGGGGTGCCGCTGCCCACCCCAACCTGGGGCAACATGATCAACGAGGCGCAGAACTACTACCATTCGGATCCCTGGATGATGGTCTTTCCAGGGGTAGCAATCATGGCCACCGTTTTGGGGTTCAACCTGCTCGGTGACTGGTTGCGCGACACCCTCGATCCCATGCAGAGCGGCGGCCATTGAAGGAGAGCGTCAGGATCTCCCCACATGACCGGCAGTTTTCATGGGATTAAGGGTGTCGCGTTGACCGGCGCCGGACCATTGCCAAGGAGGAACGGAAGAGATATGCCTACTCACGCGAGACATCGGATGCTGGCCGCGCTCTTGGCCGGCGCCCTGATTTTTCCGGCGGCGAGTCACTCAACTCATGCCGCGCCCGCGCGGGCCAGCGGCACCCTGATCGTGGAGTTTCAAGACGACATCGCTCACCTAGATACCGCGCTCTGCTACGACAATACATGCTATCCCTTCGCCAAGGCAATGTTCGACCGCCTGGTGGACTATAAGGGCGCCACCAACAACATCATCCCCGATGCCGCCGCCGCCATGCCCGCGATCAGCAACGGAGGGAAGACCTACACCTTCAAGTTGCGGAACGACGTGCGGTTCTGGAACGGGAAACTCGCCACGTCGACAGATTGGATCTACTCTTTCGAGCGCATTATCAATCCCAAGACACAGTCGGGCGGGCAGAGCTTCTGGCTGAATATCGTGGGCGCGGACGCCTTCGCCAATGGGAAGGCCGCGCATGTCTCGGGTCTCAAGACTCACGGCTCCTTCGGGCTGGAAATTGACCTGGTAGCTCCGGACTCGTCATTTCTGAACGTGCTGGCCATGCCCTTCGGCTCCGTGGTGGATAAGAGTCAGATCACCAAATACGGCAAGTCCTACGATGCCCTGCATCCCATGGGCACTGGGCCGTATATGTTCCAGCAACATATCCCCGGCCAGACGCTGATCCTGACGCGGAATCCCCATTACTTCCTCCCCAATGTGGGGAAGGTGCAGACCATTCGAGCCGACATTGGGGTGTCTACCGCGACCGCGTTGCTCCGGATCGAGAAGGGGCAGGCCGACCTGGACGGCGACTTTCCCACTACCATCCCCTCGGCGGATTTTCTGAACGTGCTCAATGATCCAGTCCTGGGAAAACGCCTCTACAAGGCGCAGCAGATCGCCACCGAGTATATCTTTTTCAACGTCAACATGGCCCCGTTCAACAACGTGCTGGTCCGGCGCGCGATCAACATGGCGATCAACCGGAGCACTCTTTCCCGATTGGTGAACGGCCGCGGGGTACCGGCGACGACCATCGAGCCGCCCCTCATGCCGGGCTACGGCAAGTTCGACCTGTATCCCTACAACGTCCAGGCGGCGAAGGGGCTTTTGGCCAAGGCGGGATTCCCCAACGGCTTCAGCACTACCTTCTACACCGACAACACCACGGACGACGCCCGTTTGTCCGAGTCGATCGTGCAACAACTGGGCCAGATCGGGGTCAAGGCCAATCTGCGGGTACTGGATGCTAACACATTCCAGACCCTCTACGGGACCAAAAACAAGGTGCCGATCGGCCTGAATGGTTGGTATGAGGACTTCCCCGATCCAAACGACTTCGTCGAGCCTGTTCTCAGTTGCGCCTCGGCGGTCACCGGTTCACAGAATGCCTCGTGGTTCTGCGACCCAAAGGTAGACGCCCTCGCCCGACGGCTCAAGGGAATGACCGATCAGAAGGCCCGTCTGGCTGCTTATCCCGCCCTCGATCGGATGATCATGCGGGAGGCGCCCTGGGTGCCCTTGCTGACCCCCGTGTTCTATGTGTTGCCCTCGACTCATGTCAGGGATTTCTACTTCAATCTGGTGTGGTTCTACGTCTATCAGGATTACGCGAAGGTCTGATTATCAGGTTCATGTAGCACGGGAGGGATTCATCCATGGAGAAAAGCACACGGCGCGCGGTCGGATCCGGGTTGGCGGCATTCGTCCTGCTGGGGGCGCTGGCTCTGCAGGGCGCTCCTCGCGAGACGAGGGCCGCGCCGGCCCATAGCGACCCGAACACCCTCATTATCGATTACCAGTCTGATATCAGCCATCTCGATTCCGGCCTTTGCTACGACACGCAGTGCTATCCTCTCACGCACGCGCTGTATGACCAGTTGATCGGCTACGACACCTCGCACGGAAGCGGCGATACCCTGATACCGGACGCGGCGGCAGCCATGCCCACGATCACCAACGGGGGCAAGACGTACATCTTCAAGCTGCGTCACGATGTTCACTTCTGGAATGGTCGGCTCGCCACCTCGGCTGACTGGGTGTACTCGTTCAACCGGATCATCAATCCCAAAACCGCGGCTGGGGCTCAGGCATTCTGGCTGGACATCGTAGGCGCCCAGGCGTACGCGAACGGGAAGGCCGCGAGTGCGAGCGGAATCAAGGCGCTCGGGCAGTGGGGCCTGGAGATCGACCTCAACAGCCCGTACACGGGGTTCCTCAACGTGCTGGCCATGCCCTTTGGCTCGGTGGTGGACAAGAACCAGATCGCCAAGTACGGGAAGAGCTACGATGCGTTGCATCCGATGGGCACCGGGCCGTACATGCTCCAGAGCCGAATCCCTGGGGTAAAGATTATCCTGGTCAAGAACCCGAATTACTTCGGCGCTCACAAGGCGCATATCAATACGATCGAGGCCGACATCGGGGTCAGCACCTCGACCTCGTACTTGAGGATTGTCAAAGGGGAAGCCGATCTCGACGGCGATTTCCCCACGCCAGTCCCGCCGGCGGAATTCCTCAACATGCTGAGTGACCCCATGCTCAGCAAGCGGGCGATCAAGCAAGTGCAGGTGGCCGATCAATACATTGCCATGAATACCCAGATGAAACCGTTCGATAACCTGCTGGTCCGCCAGGCGGTGGAGTATGCGGTCAACAAGCCGGCCCTGCTCCGGCTGGTCAATGGCCGCGGCTCGGTGACCAACAACTTTATTCCCCCGAACATGGGCGGCTATAAAGCCTTCAACCTCTACCCCTATAATCCGGCCAAGGCCAGGCAACTGCTCGCCCAGGCCGGGTATCCGCATGGCTTCAGTACTACCTTCTACACTGATAACCTTGGTGACGATCCCCGCATCTCGGAGGGGATTGTCCAGCAACTGAGCCAGATCGGGATCCAGGCCACCTTACGGTCTCTGGCGGAGCCCACCTGGCAGGGCATTGTCATGTCCCGCGGCAAGGCCCCGATCAGTTGGACTGCCTGGTACCAGGATTTTCCCGATCCCAACGACTTCTTCGAGCCCATTCTGAGTTGCGCCTCGGCCGTCCCCGGCACCTTTAATCTCCCCTTCTACTGCAACCACAAGGTCGACGCCTATGCGGCCAAGCTCAAGCACATGACTGACCAGCAGGCGCGCCTGGCCGGTTATGCGGCCCTGGACAAGATGGTAATGCAAGACGCGCCGGTGGATCCGATTTTCAACTCCGTCTACTATGCCTTGCCGTCCGCGAATCTCCATAACTTCTACCTCCACAACGTCTGGACCCTGGTCTTCGCCGACTACACCAAGTCCTGACCGCGAGAGCGGTACGAGGCGGCGTACCCGTCGCCTCGTACCGCTCGCGGGCAGGCCGTGAAGGGAACCGCGCCGTGCTTCGTTTCATTCTTCGCCGCCTGGTCCTGATCGTGGTGGTGCTCCTGGGCGTCTCGGTAATTACCTATGGGCTCACCTACTTGATGCCCGGCGACCCAGCGCGCCGTCTGGCGGGGAACAATGCGTCGGCGGAGGTGGTCCAGCACATTCGCCACCAGCTTGGGCTCGATAGGCCGTTCTGGGTGCAGTATTCCACGTATCTCAGCCATCTTATCCATCTGGATTTCGGTTATTCCTATCAGCAAAACCTGCCGGTTCTCCCTACCGTCTGGGCCCGTTTCCCGGTCACCGGCCAATTGGCGGTGGGCGGGGTGATCGTGGAATTGCTGATCGGCCTCCCCACCGGGATCATCTCGGCCTATAGGCGCGGCTCGGCTATCGATCGGGCGGCCACCATCTTCTCGCTGGCCGGCCTCTCGGCTCCTCCGTTCTGGTTGGGACTGATTCTTCTCTTCACCCTGGCCTTCAAGGCGGGGTGGTTCCCGATCGGCGGCTATCAAAGCCCGGCGATTATCTACTTGATTCTCCCCTCGTTCACCCTTGGGGTCGGCGGCGCGGCAGTCTATACGCGTCTGTTCCGATCCACGATCCTCGACGTCCTGGATCAGCCGTATATCCGCATGGCGCGGGCCAAGGGCCTGTCGGAAAGGGTGATCCTGTTCCGCCATGTCGTCCCCAACGCCATTCTGCCGATCATCACCCAGATCGGCATCGACCTCGGCACCTTTCTGGGCGGTGTCTTTATCATCGAGTACGCATTCGGACTGCCCGGCATCGGCCAGCAAGCGATTACGGCGATCAACCAGTTGGATATCCCGATTATTCTGGGGACCGTGCT
>JANWHO010000169.1 GCA_025450375.1 Chloroflexota bacterium | reverse complement strand
GGGCGCCGTCGCGCTCTTCACCCTCGGCTCGGTTCTCTGCGCCGCGGCGCAGGGCAGCACCATGCTCATTGCCTTCCGCGTACTGCAAGGGCTCGGCGGCGGCATGGTGATCCCGATTGCCATTGCCTACACCTATCGTCTCAGCCCACCCGAGCGGGTAGGCGCGGTGATGGGCCTGATGGGTATCCCGATCCTGTTCGCGCCCGCTATCGGCCCCGTGGTAGCCGGCTGGTTGGTGCAATATGCCACATGGCGTTGGATCTTCCTCGTCAACCTCCCGGTCGGAATGGTTGGTCTGCTAATTGGTCTCCGCTACCTGCCTGGCATTGATCGGCGGGATGTCGTGGGCCTGGACCTGCCGGGGATGCTCCTGGGCCCGATAGCTTTCGCCACCCTTTGCTATGGGGTCAATCACGGCGGCACAAGTTGGACCTCGGCCCAGACGCTGGGCGGCCTGGCGGTCGGCGCCCTGGCCCTGGTGGGTTTCGTTATCGTGGAGTTGCGAGCCACGGCGCCGCTGCTTGAGTTGCTCGTCTTCCGCTCCATCGATTTCAGTTTCGGCATCGTGGCGCAATGGATCGGCCAGTTCTCCCTGTTCGGTACGCTGTTCCTCGTCCCTCTGTTCCTGGAACAAGCGCGGGGCTATGGCGCTTTCGACGCCGGACTTTGCATGCTGCCTTACGCAATCGCGGCGGCGATCTTCATGCCATTGGGCGGGGCGCTATTCGATCGGGTAGGCGCGCGCCCGGTGGTGGTCGTGGGCCTGGCCCTGATCGGTGGGGCCGTCTCTGTTCTTTCCCGCGTGAGCGCCGTGACCAATGGCTATGACCTGATCGTGCCGTTGGCCATGATCGGCGCCGGCATGGGCCTGATGCTGATGACCCTCACCACGCATCTGCTGAATGCCGCGCCGCGGAAGCTTGTGAGCCGGGTCACCTCTCTCACCAACTCCTTGCAGCAAGTCGTCACCTCACTGGCTATCGCGGGGCTCGCCACGATAGTGACCGCGCGCGGCGACGCATATCAATGACGCCAGGGCGGCCTTCGCCTCGACGCACGCGCATACGGCCGGGACGCCGACCCCCGATGTGGCGGCGCGGCTGGCACACGAGCTGGGAGCGGTCATGAACGCGGCCTCCGTGACGGCCTTCGCCGATACCTTCCGCGTGGTGATCGTGGCTGCAGCGGCCGGCGCCGTGCTGGGTCTGGCCCTGCGCCGCCCTCGAACCTCGCCGGCACTGGAAGCGGACGAAGGGCTGGAGTTGGTCGAAGCGGTGGAACCGGTCGAAGCGCTGGCAAGTTAGACTGGAAGCACGCGGATGGTAACTCGTCCGGTACTGTCCGGCGCAAGTCTGCAGGGGCATCCCTTGTGGGCGCCCTCGTTCGGGTCGCCAAGGGCACCGGGTACCCCCTGGATGATGGGTGCCCCTACAACCTATATCGATTTGCGCCAAGTGTACTTGTCGCGCGTAGGATGTGGAGGTGAGCGGTGGAGCAGGTCTCTCGGATGGTCGAGGAGGTCTTCCGCAACGAGTCCGGGCGCATCCTTGCCTCGCTGATCTCCAACACGGGCGACTTCACCCTGGCCGAGGACGCCTTGCAAGATGCCTGCATCGCCGCCTTGCAAACCTGGCCTTCCGCCGGCATCCCCCGGAACCCCGCCGCCTGGCTCAACAGCGTGGGCCGGCGGAAGGCCATCGATCGGCTCCGCCGCGACGCTACCCTTGCCCGGAAGGGAGAGCAGATGCAAGTGATCGCCGCGCTTGAACAAGCCGGGAGCGAGGAGGACGAGGACGAGGGCGCCCATTTTCCCGACACACGGCTCAAACTCGTCTTTACCTGCTGCCATCCCGCGCTGGCGCTGGAGGCCAGAATCGCGCTGACCCTCCGTACGCTCGGCGGTCTGTCTACCCCCGAAATCGCGGCGGCGTTCCTGGTGCCGGAGCCGACCATGGCTCAGCGGCTGGTGCGGGCGCAGCGAAAGATCCGGGATGCCGGCATCCCGTACCAGGTTCCCACGCTGCCCAATCTGGCCGAGCGGATCGACGGCGTCCTCGCCGTCCTGTACCTGATCTTCAATGAAGGATATGCCGCCACGAGTGGTGACGCGTTGATCCGCCGGGAGTTGTGCGATGAGGCGATCCGGCTGACCCGAGTACTCGTCGATTTGCTGGCCCGTGAGCCTACCATTCCTGACGACCCCGAGGCCCTTGGGCTGTTAGCGTTGATGTTACTGCACCATGCGCGGCGCCACGCGCGAGTGGACGCGGAAGGGAACGCGGTCCTGCTTGAGGATCAAGATCGGGCGCTTTGGGACCGCGCGGCGATCACGGAAGGGGCGACCCTCCTCGACCGAGCCCTCGCCCTGCGCCGGGCCGGTCCCTACCAGATTCAGGCCGCGATCGCCGCGCTTCACGATGAGGCCGCCGCGGCCGCCGAAACGGACTGGCGGCAGATTGCCGCGCTCTACGGGACACTGGCGCGGCTGACTCCCTCGCCCGTGGTCGAGTTGAATCGAGCGGTGGCTACCGCGATGGCGGAGGGCCCGGATCGGGGCCTGGCTCTCCTGGCGCGTCCGGCCATGGCCGACGCGCTGGTTGATTATCATCATTATCATGCCGCCCGCGCCGACCTCTTGCGGCGATCGGGAGAACGCGAAGAGGCCATGAGAGCGTATGTGCGGGCCCTGGAGCTATGCCGCAACGCGGCGGAGCAACGGTTCTTGCAGCGGAGGCTGGCCGAGGTGGCGGCTCCTGATCTCCCCTAGCAGGGGCCGAGTCCACTGACCTGAATCCTCAAGCCTTCGAGGCGACGAACCTCAGCGCTTCCTGGGCCAGGGATAGCCACTCCTCCTGAGAAGTGGGGTCGATGACCACCCACTCTTTCATCAGCCGGCCATCATGGCGCGGATCGAAGCGTTCACCATCGCCAGAGGCAATGAGCGCGTCTACCCGAGCCCGGGGAACCTTGACCACCAGCCTCCCGTGATTCAGCATGGCAAAGATTTTGCCTTTGACCTTCAGCTCCGTTGAACCGAAGCTTCTCTTCGTGGGGGGACCATCCGCCGCGTGCGTGACCTCGGGGAACTCCCGAAGCGCCTCAACGATCGTCGCGTAACGCTCCTCCGGGGTGGCGGCTGGAATACTCATGATTGACGGACCTCCTATGACATAAAGTTAAAGGTTCGCGGCTCAGGTTGTGAACGGGACTTCCACTTCAGACCCCTCCTCCGCCCTCGCCACTCGCCGGATCAGGAACCGTTTCGGGAAGTCCCGCCGGCCAAAGCGGCGGTACCAGATCAGGACGCCGACTGTGGTCAGGGCGGCGCTGGTCACGAAGACCGGATCGAAGCCATAGCGGGAGACGACGGCGCCGGCCGCAAGCGAAGCCACCGTCCACCCAGCGTTAAAGGCGAAGGTCCGCCAATTGGCCACTCCGGCGCGCATGTGCGCCGGTACCCGCTCCATGGTGAAGGCGTTCTCCAGGGTGCCCGTGATCTGGCCCAGAATGTTGCGGCCAATATAGGCCGCGAACACGATAGCCAGCGAGGGATGAATCCAGAAGAGCAGGAGGATGGGCGCGGTGAGCGCCCGTGTCGCCACCAGCCCAGGGAGCGCCCCCGACCGGGCCACGACCGGGCCCAGGAACGAACCGGCGGTACATAGGACTCCTGACACCGCGTAGAGGAGACCAATAGTCGCCGTCGATGCGTGGTGTACGGTGGAAAAATATACGTTGAAGAGGGGGTAAACGGCCCCCAGGGCCAGGGCCATACAGGCTGTCGCGGCCATCATGGCCCGCACGTCTCCCCGCCTCGCGTCCTCGTCGACCGGCACGCCGAACGTGGCATGCGGCCCAGCGGAGCCGGTTTCCTCCGGCGCTCGATCACCGGTGATCCGCCAAAGAGAGCCAATGCCGACGATCGTGATCGCGGCGCCAAGGAGCAATCCGAGGCGATCCTGGACCACCACATGGCCACGCAACACGGGGAGGATAGCGCCAATGGTTGGGATTACCCCGCTGATGAGCGAACCGGCCATCGAGCCAAAGTTAGTTGAAGCCATGTAGGCGGAGAACAGGTGCGCCCGCCGGTCGACGGTCGCCTGCTCCATGATGAATGGCGACGAGGGAATGCTGGCCGCCGCGATTGCCGCGCCCAGCAGGAGGGTCAGCACAATGAGCGCCAAAGCGGAGGTGAAGAGCGCGGAAGCGGCCATGGTGACAGTCACCAGAGCGGTGGCCGATGCCATTACCGTGCGGGTCGGCCAACTCCGGAGCAGCGGGCCGAGGACCAGGGAAACCGCTGCCTGGCCCACCGTCGAGAGGGCGGCCAACAAGCCGACAAAGGCCACGCTATAGCCCAGGGCGATCAAGTACAGGTTGAACAGGACGCCGAACACGCCAATCCCGACCCAGAGGCTGGTCGCTCCGATCAAGAGACGTTGAGCGTTGGCGGTGAACCCGGTGAAGCTAAGCGCGTATGCCTTGATACGCCCACCGATTCTGGGACGTGGCCGCGCTCCGGAAACCCCCACGGGCATAGCTGCTCCTACCTGCTAGCGAGGGGCGGCTGAGCCGTCCCGGGGATGGACCGGATCGGGGCCGACTGGAGGCCAGGCGCCGCCAGATGCATGTGCCAGGCCATCAGGATTCAGTCCCACTTCAGGATAGCACGCCGTGGAGGACGCACTACTCCATTTCCAGCCCGACGTAATTCTCGGCCAGGCTCTGGGCCGCCGCCCGAGAGTGTACGAGATACTCCAGCTCCGCCCGTTGGATGCGCTGGTCGTAGGGAGGCTGGTCCGCGAAGCGGTGAAGCAGCGAGGTCATCCAGAGCGAGAACCGTTGCACCTTCCAGACTCGGCGGAGGCAGGTGTCGGAGTAACGATCGAGCAAATCGGTGCGGCCCGTCGCATAATAGGTCGTGATCGCGCGGGCTAGCACCCGAACATCGGCAACCGCGAGATTCAGACCCTTCGCCCCGGTTGCGGGGACGATATGCGCCGCGTCGCCGGCCAGAAAGAGGCGACCGTGCCGCATCGGCTCAACCACCAGACTCCGCATGGTCGTGATGCCTTTCTTCACTATCGGCCCCTCGGTCAGCCGCTGACTGCCCTTTTCCTCGTCGAGCCGGGCATGGAGTTCGGCCCAGATCCGCTCGTCGGACCACTTGGCGATATGCTCGTCCGGAGCGCACTGAAGGTAAAGCCTGGTGATGGTTGGCGCCCGCATGCTGAAGAGGGCGAATCCGCGCTCATGGTGGGTGTAGATCAGTTCCTCCGACAAGGGAACCGATTCGGCAAGGATCCCCAACCAGGCAAAGGGGTAGTCGCGTTGATATGAGGTGAGGACGGCCGCCGGTATGGTTGGGCGGCAGATCCCATGCGATCCGTCGCAGCCCGCGATGAAGTCGCAGGTCAGCTCGCGCGGCGTACCGTCCTGATCCTCGTACCGAATGCGTGGCTGGCTGCTGTCGAGGTCGTGTACGCTCACCCGCGCGGCCTCGAAGACAATCCGGCCGGCCGCCGCGAGCCGCGCGGCGATCAAATCCCTCACCACTTCATGCTGACCGTAGACCGTGATTGCCTTCCCTCCGGTCAGTTCGGCAAAGTCAATGCGGTGGCTCTGGCCGCCGAAGCGGATCGCGATGCCTCGATGGATCAGACCTTCCCGCGCCAACCGCTCGCCCAGACCGGTGTCGTTCAGAAGATCGACCGTGCCTTGCTCCAGCACTCCCGCCCGCACCCGTTCCTCGATATAGTTCCGGGCGCGCGCCTCAATGACCACGGACTCGATGCCCTGAAGATGTAACAGGTGAGAGAGCAGCAGCCCCGCTGGTCCCGCCCCCACGATACCAACCTGCGTGCGCATGATCGCGCCTTCCTACTCTTCTTTCATGGACCGCTTCCCCGCGACAGCGGTCGGCGGTTGGGCCTGCGATTCACCCCACCTGAAATAACGCTGGGGCCGCTATTCGCCGCCTTCGCCTGCTGCCAGCACCTCGGCGGCGACACGGAAGGCGCTATTGGCGGCAGGGACGCCGCAATAGATCGCGCATTGCAGGAGTACTTCCTTGATTTCATCGATGGTGACTCCGTTGTTGGCAGCCGCGCGCACATGCAAACGAAACTCCTCCGGATGGTTCCCGGCTACCAGCATGGCCAGGGTAAGCAGGCTGCGGGTATGCCGGGGGAGACCGGGACGAGACCAGATCTCCCCCCAGGCGTAGCGCGTGATCAGATCCTGAAACTCCTCGGTAAAGGCAGTCTTGTTCGCCCGCGCCCGATCCACGTACTGATCGCCCAGCACCTCACGCCGCACCTTCATCCCCGCCGCGTTCCGCTCAGCCTCATCCATGGCGTTGACCTCCTTACGCTTCCAGGAAGCGAAGCACAGCCTCCGTGAACCGTTCAGGCGCCTCGATGTTTGAGAGATGCGCCGCGTCAAGCTCAAGATAGCGCCCTCCGTGTATCGCCTCGGCCAGGGCCTGACCGTCCCCCGGCGGCGTCGCCAGGTCATGCGTGCCGGCAAGGATCAGGGTTGGCGCGCGCACCGAGGCGAGTTCGCCGCCTAAGTCCGCGCCTCGCAGGGCCGCGCAACATGCGCCATACCCCTCGACCGGCGTGGACAAGAACACACGACGGACGGCTCGGACTGACTCCACTTCACTTGCCAGGAATGACGGGGTAAAGAAACGCGCCATCACCACCGGAGCGATCGCCTCCATGCCGCCGGCATGGATCGTCGCGATCCGGGCGTCCCACGATTCCGGTGTTCCGATGCGGGCAGCGGTATGGCACAGAACCAATTTCTCCACGTAGGCAGGGGCCCGCGCCGCCAGCCACATCCCGATCACCCCGCCCATGGACAGGCCACAAAAATGAGCGCGATGGATTCCCAGGTGATCTAATAGCTCGATCACGTCTCGACCATGCCCGGAAATGGCGCCGGAAGTCGAGGCAATCTCGGTGGCCCCATGTCCGCGCATGTCGTAGCGAAGGACGCGGAACCGGCGCCCGAAACACGGCATCTGGGGCTCCCACATCGACAGGTCGGCCCCGAGAGAGTGGGAAAGGATCAGCACGGGTGCGTCAGTCGGCCCCTCCAACCGATAGTGCATCCTTCCGCTGGGTAGCTCTACCATGGGCATACCAGGTGCCGCTCTCCATTTCCGGCTAGCGATGGGCCGCCTCCCAACCGTTCTCGACAACTAGAGCGGTGAGCACCTTTACCATCGGGATGGCCAGGTTACCCGCCACCGCGGCGTCCTTGGCCAGGGTTGCCATATCGAAATATTCGGCCCGGCACCGGGTCTGGATGGCGATAGCCGCCTCCGCGGGCACGATACCTGCTCGCGCTTCCGCGCGCGCCAGGGCCGCCTCGAAATCGAGCATGGCCTGGAGTCTCCCCCGATCGGCAAAGATCTCCCGCATCCGCTCCGTGGTGAACAAAGGCTCCAGGAGCCGCGGGAGAGTGGGTGGGCTCACGTCAATTCCCCTTGGCTGATCGGTGGCAGACAGGCAATCCGTACCTAATACTCGAAAAAGACGGTCTCTGCCGGTCCCTGCAGTAGGATATTCCATTCCAGCTGCTGGTTGTTCCCGTTCAGGGACCGGGCAATCAAGGTGCCGCGGCGGTCCGGCGGCACCAGGCGTAGGATCGGATCCTCGACGTTCCGCGGATCATTCGGGAAGTACAGGCGAGTGAGAAGGTGTTTGAGCAGGCCGCGCATGAACACGAGCGCGACGATGTGCGGCGCTTGCGGGGTGTTCCCTGGCCCAGGAACCGGACCGGGCTTGATAGTGGTGAACTCGAAGGATCCGTCGGTCTCGGTGGGGATCCGGCCAAAGCCCGTGAACTCAGGAGAGCACGAGGCATTCCGCGGGTCCTCCGGATGGGCATAGATACCGTGATGGTCAGCCTGCCAGATCTCGATCACCGCGTCACTCACCGGCATGCCTTCGCCATCCAGCACTCGTCCCTGGATGGTGACCCGCTCGCCTTGGGCGCCGCTACCGGTCAGATTCGTCACCACGAGCCGGTCCAGGCCGAGGTGAAAGAAGGGCCCCACGGTGTTCGAGGCGGTCGCCGGCACGCGCACCTCAGGTCTCCATCGGCGTGGCCTCGCGGCCCCGCAAAATAATGTCGAAGCGATAGCCAAGAGCCTGCTCGGGCTCGGTCGTGTCCCAATCAAAAATGGAAACCAGGCGGTTACGCGCCCTCTCATCTGGGATGCTGGTGAAGATCGGATCGTAGGGCAGGAGCGGGTCGCCGGGGAAGTACATCTGGGTGACCAGGCGGCTCAACAGACCAGAGCCGAACAGGGAGAAGTGAATATGCGCGGGGCGCCAGGCATTGAGGTGATTCCGCCATGGGTAGGCGCCTGGCTTGATGGTCACGAAGCGGTATCGGCCCTCGCTATCGGTCAGCAGGCGGCCGCACCCGGTAAAGTTCGGGTCCAGCGGCGCCGCGTGCGTGTCATTTGTATGCCGGTAGCGGCCCGCCGCGTTGCACTGCCAGAGTTCGATCAGCGCCTGGGGGACTGGACGGTTGTCCTCATCCAACACCCGCCCGCTGACAATGATCCGTTCGCCGAGCGGCTCGCCTGCGTGCTGACGGGTCAGATCGTGGTCATTCGCGCCGATCCTGTCGTAGCCGAATACCGGCCCCGTCACCTCGGAGAGCGTATGGGGCAACAGGATCAGGGGCTTGGTAGGCGCGCGCCTCGCGGTCGAGGTGTAGGGAAGATGCGAATATTCGGGCTGTGTACCGGGTATCGGGCGCCGATACCCCCGGATGTCCTCCATGCGTTCCTCCCCTCTGCTACGCTTGCGCGTGGGCCGCCGCCGTGCGCTCCAGCAGATCGCGTAATGCCGCCAGCTCCGTCTGGGTTGGCGGCGCCGCTTCACGCACTGCCTCGGCGAAACGGATCGGCCAGCCCGTTGCCTCCTCGATCTGCCGGCGGGTAGCCGTTGGATGGAGGAACGTGACGACAAACTCCTTGGTCACTGGCTCGGGTTCCAGCACGCACAGGTCCGTAATCACCGCGGCGGGCCCGTTCCCCTCCAGGCCAAGCCGAGCTCTCGCGTCCCCGCCATCCAAAAAACCCACCGAGGTAACGAAATCGAGCCGTTCCACGAATGCGCGCGGTGAGTGCTTGAGAATGATCAGCACCTTTCGGGCCGACCCCGCGATCTCGGGCGCCCCCCCAGCCCCAGGCAACCGGGTACCAGGACGATCGTAGGGGCCAATCACCGTCGTGTTGAGATTCCCAAACCGGTCAATCTGCGCCGCGCCGAGAAAGCCGACATCGATCCTGCCGCCTTGCAGCCAGTAGCGGAACATTTCCGGAGTGGACACTACCGTATCGGCGGTCGCGGCTAACTCGCCGTCCCCAATGGACAACGGTAGAACTCGCGGCCTGGCCCCGATTGGTCCCGATTCGTACATGAGCACCAAATCCGGCGCGTGAGTGAGGCGGGCCAGGTTCGCCGCCGTGGAGGGGAGACCGATCCCCACGAAGCACACGTCACCATTATTCAGCCTGCGCGCCGCCGCCACGGTCATCATCTCCGTAGTAGTGAACTCCGGTTCCGTCATCATGATCCGCCCTTCGTGGAAGACTCCCGCAGGACACGAGTGTACTCCGAGAAATCGTTCGTCTCCCGGACGTGCCGGGTGATCCACGCCTGGAAGCCCTCGCGGGTGCGGGCTATGGCATCCCACGCCAGGTAGAAGCGGTTGTCACGCTCATAGTATCCCATCGCGTAGGAGGGGTGGGCGCCGCCGGGCACGCGGCAGACGGCCGAGAGCGCCCAACCGGGCAAGATGCAGGCGTTGGGCCAGGTGTCCAGGTCATCCACGATCTCCTCGACCACCACGATCGAGCGGCGGGCGGCCAGGATTGCCTCCTTCTGCACCCCCAGGATGCCCCAGAGCAGGACGTTGCCCTTCCGGTCGGCCCGCTGCGCGTGAATGACGGTTACATCAGGCCGCACGGCGGGCACCGCCGCCAATTCCTCGCCGGTAAACGGGCAGTGGACGGTTCGGATGCGCGGATTTACCTTCGGTAAGTCGGTCCCGGCGTAGCCGCGGAAGACCGCGAACGGAAGGTTCGATGCCCCAGCGACGTAGGCGTTTGCCAGGGCGGCATGGCTATGTTCTTCAATGGCCAGGGACCGCGGCCAGTCATGCTCCACCGCGTCACGGAACCGATGAAGGGAACCAACCCCAGGATTGCCGCCCCAGGAGAAGATTAACCCACTGGCACATCCGGCGCCGATCATTTGATCGTAAATCAGGTCCGGGGTCATGCGGATCAGGGTAAGGTT
>JANWHO010000168.1 GCA_025450375.1 Chloroflexota bacterium | reverse complement strand
GGTCCGCCACTTCGGTAACCGTGGGCAGGGTCTCCAAAGGATGGGCCCGCTGCTGTCCATCCAGGATTGCCAGCTCTTGCTCCATGGTGGGGTAACCGAGGGTGACAGTAAGGAAGAAACGGTCCAGTTGCGCCTCGGGTAAGGGAAAGGTTCCCTCGAAATCGAGGGGATTCTGGGTGGCAAGCACCATGAATGGGCGGGGGAGCGGATGCGTTACCCCATCCACCGTGATCTGGCGTTCGTCCATGCTTTCCAACAGAGCGGATTGGGTTTTGGGGGTGGCGCGATTGATCTCATCGGCGAGGATAATCTGTGCCATCAAAGGTCCAGGGCGGAAATGGAACTCCTGGGTATGCTGGTTGTAGATCTCCGCGCCGGTGATATCGCTGGGGAGGAGATCGGGGGTGAACTGGATCCGTTGAAAGGAGGCCCCAATGGAGCGGGCCAGGGCGCGGGCCAGCATGGTCTTCCCTACCCCAGGGACATCCTCGATCAGCACATGACCGCCGCGGAGTACGGCCACCATGGCCAGGCGCACGGCATCCGGCTTGCCGATGATCACCCGTTCGACGTTGTCCATGGTGCGTTGAGCCAGAGTCCGAACGTCTTGCACGGGCGCTACTACTTCCTCTTTCGGAGCATGGCGGGGCAGGCAGGCCGCCGCGGGCGGTATCCTATGTTCCTGAGAGTGAGTATAGCCCAGGACGCGGCACGCGGCGGCCTCCGCTCGTGTTTGAGCCTGGGGTGTAAGAATGTCGGGGTTCTATCCGTTGATGCCAGAAGAGGGTAAACTCAGGCAGCCCGGCCCCAAGGCCGGCGACCCGCCTGCCGGTAATTCGGCGGGCGGGGTGGCAGGCAACGGAGCCGAGGGAGCGACGGAGCTGATACAGGCAGAGTGCGTTGATTACCGAGGCCAGGCGTCGTCCGCGTGGGCCGTCTCAGCGGCCGATACCGGCGTGGTGGACCGCTATCAGGCGCCGTTGATCTCCTTTCTTTTTGGCATGGTGGGGAGCAGGGAGCAGGCCGAGGATCTGGCCCAGGATACCTTGATTAAAGCCTACGAGGCGATGGAACGGCGGCGCGCCGGCCAGCAGTTTACGGCGGGCTGGTTGTTCCGGATCGCTCGTAATACGGCCATTGACGCCATGCGCCACAAGCGATTGATCTCCTGGTTGCCATTCGGGGTCGAGCATGAGCATATCCTACCCACCAGAGGTGATTTTGCCGGCCAGTTGGCCGAGCGGGAGTTGGTGCGAGAGGCGCTGGCCCAGATGCCGTCCCGCTATCGTGAATGCCTCCTCCTGCGTACGGTGGCGGGAATGTCGAATATCGATATTGCCCAAGCGCTCGATATCACGGCTCGAAACGCCAATACGCTCCTGTTCCGGGCCCGCGAGCGGTTTCGCGAGATCTACTCGCGCCTGGATCCCGAGGGCGCTAGCGGCGGTCTGCCCGCGGCCGATACCCTACCGGCCATGAAGGGGGAGAAATGATCACCTGCGACCGGTGCCGGCCCCTCCTCTCCCTGTACCACGATGGCGCCTTGATCGGGGATCGCGGCCCCGATGGCGATGCCGTGCGCGCCCATCTCGCCAACTGCCCCGACTGCGCCGCCGTCCTGGCGGCCTATCGGCGCGACGAGGCGCGGATCGCCGCCGCCCTGGCAAGCGCTCCCAATCCGCGCCTCCGGGCTGCCGTCTTGGCGGCGACCGTGCATCGCGGAACGGGGGAAAGCCGGAGGGTACGCGAACGGCCGCTTCGCCGGCGCGGGCAAATCCTGATTGGCAGTCTGGGCGGCGGCGGCGTGGCCATTCTGGCCGTGCTCCTGGTTGCCCTGACGGGAAATCGGTCGCGAAGTGAGCATCAGACGCCCCGGCTCGCTTCGCCGGCGCAGGCGCGCGCCACGGCCCTCACCTGGGTAGCTGGGGTGCAGGTGGGAAGTGATCCCTTGCTCGGACCCCCGCTTGGGCCTGTGGCGAACGTCCGCCCCACCGCGGCCCCGCCGGCGCTGGCGCCCTTGAGCCAGGCCACTCCTCCGGCGCCGTCGATCGGCCCCTTGGCTACCGCTAGAAGCACCGCTCCGGCGCCGGCGGATCGGGCGGCCGCCCTACGTATAAGCCCCGAGGCGGTGCTTGCCAAAGGCGGGATTTGGTACCCCTTGTGGTCGCCCGACGGAAGGTCGCTCCTCTATCTCACCAACTGGGTCGTGGATCCAGCCACTACGTGGTACGCCGGCGACTTGATGCGCTACAGCCCGACGGGAACCATTCAACTGGCGAAGGAGGTGCGGAGTTTTGGTTGGTCGCCCGATGGTCGTTCGGTCGCGTATGCCACGGAAACCGCCGCACCCGCCGGCGACCCGCAAGATGGGCGCGAAGCGGCGCGTCTCCATGTGATCGGCGCCGATGGGACCGGCGATCGGCTGATCGGCGGCGTGGATCATGCTAACCTGGAGTGGTTTCCCCAGGGAATCGTGGCCGTGCGCTCGGGCACGCTGGTCCAGATCGATCCCCGTACTGGCCAGGTATCGCCGTTTACCGATGTCCCCTCCATCCGCGTCGCGGCGGATCCGGATGGCGCCTATGCCGTATCGGCCCGCCGGCGATTCCTCGCCTATCAGGATGGGAAGGGGCTCCGCGTTTGGGACCGATCCAAGGGCGGCGCGCTCGTCCTTTCGCGGGCCAACGCCCGCAAATCCGAGGCTGGATTTCATTTCTCCTGGGACGGGAATACGATTTTCTATGGCGTGTTCGAGGACAAGACCACCACACTCTACCGGCAGGCGTTAGCGCCGCTGGGCGCGCCGGTTCCGCTCAACCATGGCAAGACATTCCTCGGGCCGATTAACCTGGTGGGCCCTACCTCACCCGACGGCGCCATTATTAGCTTCCGCACAGGGACGGGCGCGGGGACGCTCAACTACGTGATGGATGCTCGATCCGGTCAACCGCATCCGATGCTGCCGCCCGGCGGCGTCGGGCCGGTCGGCTGGTGGTCTCCTGACGGCCGTCACCTGGTGTACGTCCTCTATCAGGGTGATACGGCAATACGGGCGGGCATCGCGCGGGTCTCGCGCTAAGCGCGGGGTTAGGGCATCTCCACGCAGGAGTAGTCACCCAGGGTAAGGCGGTAGGCACGGGGACGGCGTTGGATCCGCCCCACACGGGCCCGCCGGCCAATGACGCTGCTTTCGATCGGCGTATCGATGTCCTCGATCAGGCTGTGTTCCATCACGATACTAAACTGCACCTCGCAACGGCGGACCACGCAATGGTGGTCAATAGCGGTGAACGGCCCGATGAAGCACTCGCTAATCTCGGTCCCGGCGCCGATAGTGAGAGGGCCGCGGAGCACTGAGTTCGTGATCCGCGCTCCTTCTTCAATACAAATCGGCCCCACCAGCGAGGAAGCGCTGTCCACCTGGCCGCGGATGGCCGGTTCCAGACGCTCCAGAACCAGCCGGTTCGCCTCCAGCAGATCCTCCATCTTCCCGGTGTCGATCCACCAGCCGTCCAGCTTGCACGGGCGCACCTCTCCGCCATGATCGATCAGCCATTGAATGGCATCGGTAATCTCCAACTCGCCGCGGGGAGAGGGAGCGATGGCGCGGGCGGCGGTGAAGATGCGTTGGTCGAACATATAGATGCCTACCAGGGCCAGGTTACTGATCGGCGGCTGGCCGAGCGGAGGCGGAGCGGGCTTCTCCACCAGACGGGCGATCCGGTCCCCCTCCAGAAGCGCCACCCCGAATTGTTCGGGATTCGCCACGGGGGTGAGCAGGATCTGGGCGCTCGCGCCCAGGCTCATCGCGGCCTGGAATTGGTCGACCAGGCCGCCAATCCCGTCACGGAGGAAGTTGTCGCCCAGATACATGACGAAAGGGCTCTCGCCGATCCAGGCTTCCGCCGTGAGCACGGCATGGGCCAGCCCCAGCGGTTGCGGCTGATCGATGAAGGTGATCTGGGCCCCAAACTGGGCTCCATCACCCAGGGCGGCTCTGATCTGATCGCCAGTCTCGCCTACAATCACCGCGATCTCGGTGATCCCGGCCCGGACCAGATCCTCAATCACATAGAACAGGACCGGTTTATTGGCGATGGGCACCAGTTGTTTGGCCCCAGTAAAGGTAAAGGGGCGCAGGCGCGTTCCCTTGCCGCCGCTAAGTACCAGGCCCTTCATCCTCGCCTTCCCCCACCACTCATCTTTTCACGCCCCACGGCCCGACATGGTAGAGGATAGCGGCCCGGAAGGGATTCCGCCTAACGGGATGCCGTTTCACTCGTTCCTGAAACACAGATGGCTCAGATACGAACAGATGACACAGATGTCCCCCCTGAGTGAGCGAACCGTGGGAGACGTATGGATCAGGGCGCCGGTATCGCCCCGATCTCGTCCAGATACCGCGTCAGCCCCTCTCGCCAGGGCGGCATGACAATCCCGAGAGCGGTGAGGCAAGCCCCGGATAGCACCGAGTAGCGAGGGCGTGCGGCCCGATTGGGGTTCGCCTCCGTGGTCGTTGCCTCCAACGATACGTCCAGTCCAGCCAGATCGAGAATGGCTTGGGCAAATTCGTGCCACGTACATGCTCCTGCATTGGTCACATGCAGCAACCCGCTGACGGGCCGCTCGATGAGGCTGAGAATGGCCGATGCCAGGTCGGGCGCGTAGGTGGGGCAGGTGGTCTGGTCGTGTACCACTCGCAATGGTTGCCCAGCGGCAGCCTGACGCAAAATGGACCGGACGAAGTTACCGCCCTTTCCCACCTCCGCGCCGGCGGCGCCGAATACAGCGCTGGTCCGAATGATCAGCGCGTCCTGGCCCGCGTAGGCACGGACGAGTTGCTCCCCAGCCAGCTTGCTGGCTCCATAGACGCTTAGGGGGGTGGGGAGATCGTCCTCCAGGTAGGGACGTTCCAGAGCGCCATCGAATACATAGTCGGTACTCACATGGATCAGGCGCGCGCCGATAGCGGCGCAGGCGCGAGCCATGGCGGCGGGAGCGATAGCGTTGATCGCGAACGCCACATCCGCCCGCCTTTCCGCTTC
>JANWHO010000167.1 GCA_025450375.1 Chloroflexota bacterium | reverse complement strand
CTTAGCGGCCTGAACCAGGGCACCCACAAGGGGTGCCCCTACAAGGCATCGTATCGGAACTCAGTATTTGGCGATGTCCGCGTTGATCGTCTTGTCCACACCCGGCAACACGCTGGTTGCCGCCTTCCCGCCCTGCCAGATCTGGTCCTGAATGGCGCTTGACCACGGCACACTGAAGATCGGCCACGCGGTGCTGATCGGCAGTGAATGGACGTAGCCTTTGGCCAGCACGTCGGTGAAGATCGTGGCATGCGCCATGGCCGAATTGGACTTGGTGTAGGCCGGTGAAGAGCCGATATTCTTCAGCGCCGGTACCCAGAGGCCGGACTTGGCGATCGCCGTCTGGCCCTGGATGCCGGCCCAGAACTTGGCGAAACGCCAGCACTGCTCGGGATATTTGGTCTTGGCCAGGATGCTGATCCCAGTGCCGCCGATGTTGGTCCGCGAGTAGTTCGAGCCGTTGGGTCCAATCGGCACCGGCGCGATATCGAAGTTGAGCCCCTTGGTGCCGGCGAAGGCCCCATAGAACCAGTGGCCGACGATCCCCATGGACGCCGTGCCGTTCATGAACATCTGGAAGCCGGGGGTGGTGGTCAGGCTGCGGTTAGCGGGCGCCACGTGGTGGACGTTCGTCAGATCCGCGTACCACTGGATCGCCTTGGTGATCTTCGGATCGGAGAGGTTGCTGGAGCCGGCCGGTGGATTCACCGGCTTGTTGAACCAATTCCCCCCATTGGAGGCCGCGATCACGTTGCAGGCGGTCAGCGCGTACCACCACATCTCCGCGTAGCCGTAGCGGGTGACGCGGCTGCCCCGCTTCTGAGTCAACTTGGTAGCGTACTCGAGGAACCGGTCCCAGGTCCAGGTCGGGTCGTCCCAGGTGGTCGGCATGGTCAGGCCGGCCGCCTTCACATGGTCCTTGTTATAGAACAGCACGGTGTCGGTGATCTGCTCCGGCAGCACCCAGAGCTTCCCGCCATAGGAGAACATATCGAGCACGGCTTTATACTGTTGGGGCATGACCGTGCTCTGGAACTCGCTGTCGTTCTTAATGAACTGGCCGAGGTCCATCAGGACGCCCTTCTTGGCGTAGGCGCCGTAGTCCAGTTCCCAGGACATGGTCAGGTCAGGCGGATTGCCGCCGGCGACCTCGGTATTGAACTTCACCAGGTGCTGCCCAGGTTGACTGCCGTCAAGCTGGGTGGCAATCTTGATATCCGGATTGGCGGCCTGGAACTGGTCAAACAGCCCTTGCCGCAACTTGGCCTCGGCGGGATTGGCGCCGAAGTAGTAGGTGAGGGTGACCTGGCTGCCCTTCCGCATCACCTGGGGCGCTCGCCCGGCGGCGTTCGCGGTCAGGGTGGGCAAGGCGCCGAGCCCGGCCCCGGCCAGCGCGGTCCCGGCGGCCACTTTGGCGGAGATCCCGAGAAAGTCTCTCCGCGAAGGGCCGACCTCGGCCCGAATCGTGGGATCGACAGCCCTCTGGTCGTGTGTTGCATCGTTCCGTATGGACATCCGCTCGACTCCTTATAGCCTAAAAGTCCATCCCTGGTAGGTATCTCCTCAGGGTCTAAAAAGCGTATCCCTCCCGTGCTGAACGGGGCGTGAACGTCTGTTCTTGGTCTCGCGTTCCCGCGTGCTTGGTCTCGCGCTTCGGCCAATGGCCCTTGCCTTGGCAGGCGGTTCGCGATTTCCTCACCTCCTTCATGCACCAGTTTCACGCGGATAGGTCGTCAGGCGGATTGCCGTACGATCAAGCGATGCGGCACGATAATGGTCTGTCGTTCCTCGGGAACCTTCTGGCGGGCGCGGGTCAGGGCCAGTCGGACCACCTCGGCCCCGATCTCACGTTGCCCGTGATAGACGGTGGTCAGGGCGGGACGGAGATCGGCGGCCACCGCGATGTCGTCGAAGCCGGCGATCGCGATCTGGTCGGGAACCTTCACCTTCGCGTCCAGGCAGGCGAGTAAGGCGCCATGCGCGGTGAGATCATTGGCGGCGAAGACGGCGGTTGGGCGCGGTGAGCGGTCAAGCAAGTGGCGCATCGCCGTGTAGCCGCCATCGCGCAGGAACGTGCCGGGCACCTCCAATTCCGGCCCGGCGGAAAGCCCGGCCTCGATCAAGGTTTCCCGGTAGCCGCGCCGCCGCTCAAGGGTGGACGACATGCCGGGAGCGCCGGTGATGTGGGCGATTGCCGTGTGCCCCTTCCCGATCAGGTACTGGGTCAGATCGCGGGCGGCCCCGTAATCGTCGATGTAGACCCGATCCGCCTGGGGATGGGGGATACCGCTAATCAAGATCACCGGGGTGCCGGTGGCCACCAGTTGGGCGTGGGCGGAAGGATCGATGGGGAGGGTTTCGGCGAAGATCACCACGTCGTAGCGTTTGCGGCGGATCGCGCGGAGGTAATGATCGAACAGCCCCTTGGAGCCGCCGCCTGGGGTATCAACACTGAAGATCGCCACGTCATAGCCGGCACGGGCCGCGTCATGCTGCACGACGGTGGCCAGTTCGGGGAAGAAGGGGTTGGTCAGATCGGGGATGATCAGGGCGAAGGTAAAGGTCGAGCGGACCCGCAGGCTCTGGGCCACCCCGTCCACCTCGTAGCCGAGCTGGTCGATGGCGGCCCGGACTCGCGCGGTGGTCTCCGGCTCAACGTTATTGGTCTGGCTGAGCACGCGGGAGACCGTGGCGGTAGAGACGCCGGCCAGGTTCGCCACGTCACGCATCGTCGCCATGCTCAGTCCGTTCACCAGGCTGTGTAATCGATTGTGTAATCGATTGCTCGTGTGCCATGTATCCTAGTACACACGGGGCGTCTTGTCAAGCGGTTCGCGGGGGCGACAAGTCGGGGGCAGCTACCACGCTACTCACCTCACCGAATGCGTCCGCACCGCGGACGGAATCGGGGTGAAGCCGCTATCGCGCTCCCGCGGCGGTTCTCCGTGAGCTACCCAAGTTGGAACGCATCACGTACGGAATCGACCTGGGCGCCTTACCGTGCATGGGCGGTTGAGTACCCGTTCCAGGAGCGCGGGTCTCCAGGCCCGCTGGGCGCGACTACCCACCCGGACGCGGCCGGAGGCCCCGCGCCCCCACCCCCACGTTTGACAGCTTCCGCCCCGGCACCTACTATTCCGGCCATCGATCCGCGGATCGATGGCCTGCTCGCGTCTGGCGGTAGGCGGCGTGGTGATGTGTATCAGGGAGGCGTGGTATGTTGGCGGACTTTTCGCTGCAAGGGAAGGTCGCGGTGGTGACTGGTGGGGCCCGTGGGCTGGGCCTGGAAATGATGGAGGCCCTGGCCGAGGCGGGCGCCTCGGTGGTCGCGGTCGACCGCCTGGGCGACCAAGCGGCGGAGGCGGCGGCCCAAACCGCCGCGCGTTATGGGGTACGGGCCGGGGCGCGGGCCCTGGACGTGACCGACCCGCCGGCGGTCGCGAGCACCTTCGCGGACATCGGGCGCGAGTTCGGCTCGATCGACATCCTGGTCGCGGCGGCGGGGATCGTCGATAACATTCCGGCCGAGGACTACCCGGCCGATGCCTGGCGCAAGGTGATCGAGGTGAATATCAATGGGGTGTTCTTCTGTGCCCAGGCGGCGGGCCGGGCCATGATCGCCTCCGGCGGTGGGGGAAGCATGATCCTGATCGCCTCGATGTCCGGGATGATCGTCAACCGGCCGCAGAAGCAGGCACCCTACAACGTCTCCAAGGCCGGGGTGATCATGATGGCCAAGAGCCTAGCGGCCGAGTGGGCACCCCACGGGATCCGGGTTAACGCCCTGTCCCCCGGCTACATGCGGACGGCCATGACCGATCGGGTGCTGGCCGCCCAGCCCGAACTGCGCGCCACCTGGGAGGAACTGACCCCGCAGGGACGAATGGGGCTGCCGCCCGAACTCCGCGGCTCGGTCGTCTATCTGGCCTCGGCGGCCTCGAGCTACGTCACCGGGCACTCGCTGGTGGTCGATGGCGGCTATACCGCCTGGTAGATATTTTAGTGAAATTTTAGTACTTGACATCCGCATATATCTGGAGTTAGAGTGATGGAGCGTTCAGCGAGGGAGACGAGATGGCAACCCGGCCAACCGTAAAAGATGTGGCGGACCACGCTGGGGTGTCGCTGGCCACCGTCTCGCTCGTGCTCAACGGCAAGGCAGGGGTGGGGCCGGAGACCCGTCTCCGCGTACGAGAGGCGATCGCCACCCTGGGCTACCAGCGGCGCGGCCAGCGTCCGGTGATCGGCCTCGTGATCGAACGGCTCTCCGTCCCCGCCTATAGCGACCCACTGATCAGCCTGATCATCCATGGGGCGGAACTGGCGGCCGGCCGGGACGGCTACCATCTGCTCCTGGCCAGTATCGAACGGGGCGCCGCCGAATTACCGGCCATGATCACCGAGCAGCAAATCGGCGGCCTGTTGGTGGTGGGTGGCGGCGACCTCACGGATGCCTACATTCGCACCCTCGCCGCGGCCGGCTTGCCGATGGTCCTGGTCGATAACTATGTCGCCGATCTGGCGATTCCCTGCGTGCTCGGCGATAACGTCACCGGCGCCTACCTGGCTACTCGCCATCTGATCGAGCAGGGACATGAGCGGATCGCCCTCCTCCAGGGTCCGCGGAAATACAAAACACTCACCGATCGCCGCGAAGGCTATCTCCGGGCCATGGACGAAGCCGATCTGCCGGTGGACCCCTCGTGGCTGGTCCAGCCCATTCACCCAAGCACCCGGAAGGGCTACCACGAGGCCCAATCACTGCTAGCCCTCCCTTCCGCCCGCCGTCCCACCGCCATCTTCGCGATCAGCGATAAGACGGCCCTGGGGGCCATGGACGCCCTGAAGGACGGCGGACTGATCCTGCCGGACGACATGGCCCTGGTCGGTTTCGACGATGTGGCCGAAAGCGCCCTGGTCACCCCCAGCCTCTCCACCGTGCGCTTACCGGCGCACGCGATGGGTGAAACCGCCGTACAACGGTTGGTCGAATTGATGGAAGGGGCGGAATCGGCCCCGAGTAAGACGGTGCTCTACACCGAGCTCCTGATCCGCCAGTCCTCAAGCAATCTCCTTCTCGCCAAAGTCGGCTGAGCACCCGCAGTGAAAGGAGTCGGTAGGGATCGCGATCCAGCACGGTCAGCGGACCACTCACTCATTCATTCCGCGTAGCCGCTCATGAAGAGGTATGAGATGGAAGAGCAGATTCAGGACGAGAAGCGACCGGCGGGCGAGCCGGGCCTTGACCGGCGCGGTTTCCTGTCGACCACCGCCAAGACGGCGATCGGGATCGCCGGGGCCGGCACCCTGCTGGCGGCGGGCTCCGCCGGCGCCCTGGCCGAGCAGGAGCGGCGGCGGAGCATCGCCGTCCTGCGAAAACCAGTTGTCCCGATCAGCTTTATTCTCCCTGGCGGCCCGGCCGACCAGGTGACCTGGAATCACGTCAGCCAGCTATTCCAAGCCAAGAACCCCAACATCAAGGTCACGGTGCAAGTGGTTTCGATCACCACCTGGAGTTCCTATTTCGCCAAGATCCTGACCATGGTGGCCGGTGGACGCGCCCCCGACATCATTGGCATCGCCACCGAAGGGGCGCAGTTGATAGGGGCCAAGGATCTAGCCTTGCCGCTCGACGACCTGATCAAGCGCGACCAGACCGAGCTTGGCGATTTCTTCAGTGACATGAACCCCATCCTGGGTCAGCCATTCAAATACAAGGGGAAAACCCTCGCCCTGCCCTATTCGTGGAACAATATGGTCATCTTCTACAACACGAAGATGTTCAAGAAGCTCGGGATCGCCACGCCCAGTGCCAACTGGACCGCCGAGGAGTTCGTGAGCGTCGCCCAGAAGGTGAAGGCGAGCGGTCCCTTTGGTTACAGCATCTGGCCGGCCGGCACCTTCGGGATCGTCTGCTGGATGTACGCGGCGGGCGGCGGCCTGCTCGATCCCACCCTGACCAAATCGACCGCGACCAATCCCCAGAACGTCGTGGCGATGCAGTTCTTGCAGGATCTGGTCTGGAAGAGCAAGGTGGCTCCTCGTCCCGGCTCGGTGCCGGACTTCTCGCTGTTCGAGGCCGGGCGCCTGGGGATGATCTCCGCCGGCCGCTGGCCGGTTCCCGCCTTCAACGCGGCGAAGTTCTACGATTACGACATCCAGTACCTTCCCACCCTCGGACCGAACAGGAAGAACATCGTCGGGGTGGGTGCCAACCCCATCTACAAGCACACCCCGCATGTCGAGGAAGCCTGGACTTTCGTCAAGTATCTCACCACCAAGGAGTTGCAGTCGTACATCACCGGCCTTGGATCGAGCATCCCATCCCGGCGCTCCATCGCCTATAACGCGAAGGCGATGACCCCGCCGCACAACTACAAGATCTATTACGATTCGCTCAACGCGACCCGGCCCATCCCGGCCCCGCCGCAATTCAACGAAATGGAGACTGCCCTCGACACCGTGTACTCCAAGATGCTGGCCAACGAAATGACTCCCGCCGCCATGCTGAAGGCACTGGATTCTCAATTGGCCACCGTCCTCAAGCAAACGGTGTAGCATGTAGTTTTTCCGCGGAACGCTTGGCCTCCGACCGCGGTCGGATGGAAGGAGACGACGGCCGCGGCCGGTTGTGGGACGGGATGGCGCGGACCTTCGGCTGTGGCGGGGAACCTCAGTCGGAGGCCCCGCGTACCTACCAGCCGACCACGGTCGGCGGTTGGGGCGACTGGCCGGACCAAGCGGACCTGGAGACCCGCTCCCCTGGCCGGTGGCCGCCGGGCCCGTACGGCGCCCCTCCACACATCAGCGGTTCGCCGAGTAGCAAACGAGGAGATCGGTCATGATCCCAACGCCGGAGCTCGCCGTCACCGGCCAACCACATCCTGGAGCCATGCGGCCTGGGCGGATGCGGCGGCGCGAGACCTTGGGCGCGGCCCTGTTCCTGCTTCCGAGCGCGGTGCTGTTCGTGATCTTCGTGCTGGGACCGATCATCGCCAGCCTGATCCTGACCCTCTTCCGCTGGGATGGCCTCTCCTCGGCTACCTTTGTCGGGCTGGATAACTACCGTACTCTCTTCCACGATCCCCTGGTCCGCACCGTGCTGCAAAACACTGCCGTATTCGTACTCGGCGACGTAGCGATCAAGATGGTGCTGGCGCTCGCCCTGGCCGTGCTGGCCCATCGCTACCTGGGCCTATTCCTCAACACCCTCTTCCGCGGCATCATCTTCTTTCCGGTGATCGTGTCTGGGATCGCGGTGGGGCTCATCTGGAAATGGCTGATGGACACCAGCCTTGGCCTGATCAATTATTATCTTGGCGCGCTCAATCTGCCGGTAGTGGCCTGGTTGGATTCGAGCGGCACCGCGTTGTGGTCGCTCATCCTGGTCGACGTGTGGCGCAATGTCGGCTTCTCGTTCGTGGTGTTCACCGCCGGCCTGCAGGGGATCTCCCCGCAACTCTACGAGGCGGCGGCAGTCGATGGGGCCAGCGAATGGAGTAAGTTCTGGTCCATCACCTTGCCACTCCTCTCGCCCACCACCTATTTCCTCCTGGTGATCAACCTGATCGGCGCCTTCCAATTCTTTGATCTCTCCTACGTCATGACCGATGGGGGACCGGGTGACGCCACCCGCACCGTTGTCTACTACATCTACGACACCGGCTTCCGCTTCTTCCGCTTCGGCTACGCCTCGACCCTCTCCATGGTGCTGTTTCTCATCCTCGTGGCCCTCACCCTCCTCCAGGTGCGGATGAGCCGCCGCTGGGTGTTCTATCAGTAGGGAGACGCAAATGTCTGATAGAGGTAACGAAATGGCCATGCATGTACGATCCACGGGGGCGAGCAAGATGCTCGCGCTCCCAGGCGGGGTCGTCACCTGGGAAAGCTCGCCATGACCGCGCCGCTCCCGACCATGCGTATCGGAGGCCGCCGATCCTGGTCGCCAGGATCCCTCGTGATCCGGATCATCCTCTATCTCTTCCTGCTGATCATGGCCGCGATTATCGCCCTGCCCTTCCTCTGGGGCATCTCGACCGCGTTCAAGGATCAGACCGGAATCTACGCCGTCCCCCCACTCTGGATCCCCTCGCCGGCGATCACCGACAATTTCGTGACCGCGTGGACCATGGTGCCCCTCGGGATGTTCTTCGTGAACAGTCTCAAGGTGGCGGGGCTGATCACGATTGGCCAGCTCTTCACCTGCTCCCTGGCCGCCTATGCCTTTGCCCGCCTGCGCTTCCCCGGCCGCGATCTGATTTTTGGGATCTATCTTTCGTCCCTGATGGTGCCCGGCCAGGTCACGATCATCCCCCTCTACATTCTGATGCGGCACCTGGGGCTGGTCGATAATCATGCCTCGCTGATCCTCCCGGCCCTGACCAGCGCCTTTGGCATTTTCTTCCTCCGCCAGTTTTTCCTCACCATCCCGCGCGAACTGGAGGAGGCGGCGATCGTGGATGGGGCCGGGATGCTGCGCGTGCTGCTGGTGATTATTCTCCCCCTCTCGAAGCCCGCCCTGGCGGCCCTGGCGATCTTCACCTTCAATTTCTTCTGGAACGACTTCTTCACCGCCCTGATCTTCCTGGACACGCCCTCGAATCTCACCCTGCCGGTGGGACTGGCCTATCTCTCAGGTCAATATGGCCAGACCAGTCAGGCCGTGATCCTGGCCGGCGTGTGCCTGGCCGTGTTGCCGGTCCTGGCGATCTTCCTGGCCGGGCAGCGGTACATCGTGGAAGGGATAACGTTGACCGGACTGAAAGGATAGTGATACGGGCCTCCAGCAGAGGCAGGATGTAGGGGCGCGGGTCTCCAGGCCCGCCCGTGCCGCGGTCTTGAATCACGGAGACACTGAAGGAACGGAAGGCACGGATGACTGCCCTCGGAGAGGGATGCGGGGTGGAGAAGCGAGGGTGCATACGCGGAGCCGCGCTCCGTGTTCTCCGTACTCTCCGTGTTTCCGTGATTCTGGTGTGACGAATATGATGGATAGAGGAGGTAACATGCCCTTCGAGGCGCGGGGAGCGGCGATTCCAGGCGGTGGGCGGTGGTACGGGGCGGACGCCAATGAAGTGGCCTTCCCCCTGGGCGGGATCGGGACCGGGACGATCTCGATCGGGGCGCGGGGGAACTTGCGGGACTTCGAGATCTGGAACGAGCCGCGGAAGGGCCTCGTACTCCCTTATACGCACTTCACTCTTTGGGCCCAGGAGGCCGCCAAGCCAAGCGTCACGCGGGTGCTCGAAGGGCGGATCGCGCCCCCGTACGCCGGATCTCACGGCATCCATCCCAATCTCGGCGGCGGCCTCCCCCGATTTGCCGAGAGCCGCTTCTGCGGGCGGTATCCCACGGCGGAACTGGAACTGCGCGACCCCGAGATTCCCGTGGAGGCCGACCTCCTGGCCTTTACCCCGCTGATCCCCCTCAACCCCGATGAATCGGGTATCCCCTGCGCCATCTTCGAGTGGACCCTCCGCAATCGCTCCGCCGCCCCGGTTCGGGCCACGGTGGTCGGCTCGATGCTCAACCCCGCCGTTTTCTCGGGCTTCGACGAGCACGACAACCTCCGGAGCTACCCCGGCGGCCCGGCGCGGAATCGCCCGCGCTCGGACGGTCAAACGCATGGCGTGTTCTTCGAGGGGCCGGAGGTCGGCGACACCGAACTCACCTTCGGTAACGCGGTCATCGCGGCGATCGCTCCCGAAGTTACCACGAAGCCGGAATGGTTCCGGGGCGGCTGGTATGATACGCTCCGCGAATTTTGGGACGACCTTTCCGCCGACGGGTGCCTGACCGAGCTCGATCCCGATCGGGTGGCGGCGAAGGGGATGGTTGGTCCGGAGATCGTGAATATCGTCCCCGGCTCGATCGGCGTCCCAATCGACCTGGCGTCTGGCGAGAGCCGGACGATCACTTTTATCATCAGTTGGTATTTTCCCAACCGGCTCAACGGCTGGTACACGGCGGCCCCGTCCGTGGCCCCCACGGCGCGGGTACGCTACAGCACCCGATTCACTGACGCCTGGGAGGTAGCCCGCTACGTGGCGCGGAACCTCTCCCAACTCAAGGCGGCGACCGCCGACTTCCGTGACGCGCTGTTCGAGAGCACCCTGCCGGGGGCGGTGATCGACGCGGTCGCGGGCACCATGCCGGTCCCGCGCACCAATACCTGCTTCTGGTTGGCGGATGGCCACTTTTTTGGCTGGGAAGGGTGCTCCGATCACGGCGGCTCGTGCCATGGGAATTGCAACCATGTCTGGGCCTACGCCCAAACCCTGGCCTTCCTCTACCCCAGCCTGGAAATGGATATGCTGCGCACCGCCTTCCTGGACGAGGTCGAGCCATCGGGAAAAATGCGCTTCCGCGCCGAAAGCCATTTCGGCACCACGTTCAAGAAGCAGCAGGCGGCGGCGGACGGGCAGCTCGGCTCAATCATTCGGGTGTGGCGAACCTTCCTCCTCACCGGCGACCGCGGCTTTCTCGCTGAGTTGTGGCCCAACGTCCGCAAGTGCCTGGACTACTCCCTCACCACCTGGGATACCGATGGAGATGGGGTGCTGGATGGGGAGCAGCATAACACCTATGACATCGAGTTCTGGGGCCCCAATCCCCTGACCGGCATCCTGTTGCTCGGGGCGCTGCGGGCAGCCGAGGAAATGGCCATTCGCCTGGACGATCCGGCGGCG
>JANWHO010000166.1 GCA_025450375.1 Chloroflexota bacterium | reverse complement strand
GGATGTGGCGGCGCTCGGCCGCGTCAAGCCGACTGAGTTCGGTCGAATAACCTGGGACGACGGTCAGCTCGATTCCCTCGAACCCCAAACCCGCCACATGACTGATCGCCGCTCCAATCGGTAATGCCGGCATGCCCCAAGTGCTGTACCCCAACAACATGATCCTGTTCCCCTATCCTGCCTTAGCGATCGTGTTTCGGGCTCCACTGGCCCTGGAAGTGCGGCATCACGGTTTCCGCGAGGAGCCGCACTCCCTCCATGTTCGGGAAGTCCATGAACCAGAGCAGGAAATGGCTGATCCCCAACGCGCGATAGGCATCGATGCGCGCGATGACCTCGTCGGGCGTACCGACCAGCCATTGCTCCTCCAGGGTCGCCGGATCGACGCCGGCGCCAGCCGCCCCGGCGGGATCCAGACGCATTATCTCATCCAGCAACTCCGCCACCCGCCCGCGCGTCGGCGCGATCAGTACTTGCATCTCCAGCGAGAGTTCGAGATCGCTTAGCGGCCGGCCAATCGCCGCGCAGGCGGCCTCAACACGGGCCAGCCGTTCGCGCATGCCCGCTACCGAGATCGGCGTGCTGTTCCAGCCGTCGGCCAGTTCCGCCACGGCACCCAGCATCACCTCGTCCGGCGTCTCGCCCAGCCACAGCGGCGGATGGGGACGCTGCATCGGGTGGGGCCGGCATAGCGCATCGCGCGCCGCGTAGTACTCTCCGGCAAAGGTGACCGGCCCATCCTCCTCCCATAGGCGTAGAATCAGCTCCAGTGCCTCGCGCATTCGGGTGTTACGTACCTTACTGTCCTCGTGCCAGGGAAAATCATACGCCTCGAACTCAACACGCCGGTTACCGGAGTCAGCGAAGAACAGCAATCGGCCGTTGCTGAGTACATCGAGCGTCGCGGCCATCTTGGCCAGCAGCGCTGGGTTGCGAAAGCCGGTACACAGATGGATCGATCCCAGCTTGATCCGGCTGGTCAGCCCAGCCAGCACGCAAAGCGTCGTCCAGCCTTCTAAAATCGCTCCATCATGGCCCAGGAAGAAGTGATCAGCCACCCAGAGTGAATCGTAGCCGAGCCGCTCGCATTCCACGGCGGCGGCCAGTGTAACCTGGGGGTCCAGGCGCTTGTAGCTGGGGGTGCGGAACAACCGCGGCCCCGGCAAGGCGAAAATGGGCACGCAGAAGCCGAACTCTACCGATCTGGTCGGACTCACGCCGGCCCCCCCTCCACGCCGAGACCAAGCGCGCGGTCGATATCGCGCTGGTAGACCGCGACGCCGCTGCTCGCCACCTCCGCCAGGGTAACCTCCCGCCCGGCGAGCGACGACTCGAAGAAGGCGTAGACGGCGGCAACCGCGTCCAGCCCTCCCTGTCCATCTACCTCCGGCGACCCCTGTTCAAGTATGGCGCGCCCGAAGTCCTCAAGCTCAAGCGCCAACAGCTTCCGATCGATCACTTCGAACGGCAGGTCATAGGAGGTGAGCAGCGAGGCGCCGAACAGCCGGGTGGTCGACTCGTCGAGGCTGAATCCCGGAAGGAGCGCCCGCGCCGAGGCGTCATTGAGAGGATGGAAGCCGCCCCGCGTCATCCCGGCCCTTGCCACGCGCACCGGGCGGCCGGAGCGGTCGGACGGGGCGTCCAGCGCGCCATCGCTGCCGTAGAAGCGGCGCAGGAAGTAGCCCTCGCCGTGGCCCGCCAGGCTGAGCAGCCACTGTCCCAGGGTGCCGCCCGCGAAGGTCACCTGGCCCATCGCGGTATCCTCCGCCGTGGCCTGGACCGGCTCATCGGGATATGCGCTGCCTGCATAAAAAGCCGCCATGCCGCCGCTCAGGGCTACGGGCCGGCGCAGCGGCTCGAAAAGAGCAACGCGGCCCCCGATGCGCTCAATTGGGCCGAGGAGGTAGAGCCAGAGATCGGTATAGTGGACGCCCATATCAACCAGGATGCCGCCCCGATCCTTATAGTGGCGCCAGGGCGTGATCGTCACATCGCGCCCGCCGCCGACCGATTCCTGCACCGCCATGAATGGGCGGCCGATTGCCCCGCTTTGCAGCAGCGCGGCGACCAACCGATTCATGGGGTCGCGCCGGTAATTTTCCGCCGTGGCGAGCACCACGCCGGATCGCGCCGCCGCGTCGAGCAGCAACCGGCAGGCGCGCACGGTCAATCCGAGCGGCTTCTCGCACAGCAGGTGCTTACCCTCTTCCTGCACCGCCACGCCCAGGCTGTGGTGCGTACCGACATCGGTGACCAGATCGACCGCGTCCAGGAGCCGGCCGGTCGGACCGGTGAGCAGATCATCGAGCCCTGTATGGATATCCGGGCGCCGCCCCAACCCTTCCTCCGCCAGGTTGGCGGCCCGGGTAGCCGCCTCGCGCCGCGCATCGCACACCGCGATCAGCTCGAAGGGGGAGATGCCTGCTCGCTGGAGCTCGACCAATCCCTGAATGTGCCGCAGGCCCATACCGCCGCAGCCGACCAGCGCCAGCGCGAGCCGCGGCTTACCCATTGGTCCGCCCATTCAGGGCGGCATCTCGCGGGGTGAAGGCGGGGAGGACGCGCTCGGCGAAACACTCCAGTTCATCGTCGTCGAACGGGGCCAGGGTGATCAGCATGAACTCACTCACCCCGAGCGCGATATAACGGTGGATTTCCTCGATGCACGCCTCGGGACTACCGGCAATGAAGAGCTCGGCGCCCCGTTCGGTCGGGTAGCCCCGATGGCGGATCACCCGGTCGATACGCCGCTTGAGCGTAGCCGCATCCGTGGCTACGGCCATAGGCACTTCGATGGAGCGTCGCAAGGTTGCCGGATCGCGCCCCAACTCCTCGCAATAACGATCAAGCAACGCCTGCTTGTGGGTCAACGTTTCAATGTCCCCGCCCACCATGTTCCAGGTGTCGGCGTGCTTGGCGACCACCCGCAAAGCGACCTGCTCGCCCATGGCGCCGACCAGGATCGGCAGCGGTGTTTGCACGGGCTTGATTTCACAGGCCGCGTCCTCCAGCTGGAAGTACTTGCCCTGAAAGGCGACCACGTCACCGGTCCACAGGAGGCGGCAGATCTGGATGGCCTCGGCTAGCATGGCCAGGCGCGTCGCCGGAGGGGGGAGCGGGATGCCATAGGCTCGATGCTCCGGCACGGACCAGCCGGCGCCGAGCCCCAACACGAAGCGGCCTCCACTGATCTGGTCGATCGTGGCGGCGCTGACCGCGGTGATGGCGGGATTCCGGTGCGTGACGGAGGCAACCAACGATCCGAGCCGGATGCGCGTGGTGACGGCAGCCAGCGCGGCCAGCCCACTCCACATCTCCACCACCGGGTAAGGCGTGTGCTCAAAGCCGCGGATGAAGTGATCGGCCAGCCATACGCTGTCGAAGCCGAGCGCCTCCGCCTTCAGCGTCCAACGGCGCAACTCATCCCAGGAGACGGTCTGGGGACCCAACTGCAGTCCTAGAGAGAGGGGCAGCCCAGCCTTATGCCCCGTAGCGCTTGCGGTTGTCATGCTCCGATATGTCCTTATTGATACGAACCAGAGGCTTTCCGGCTATAGAGTCTTACGCCTCGTCCCCTTCCCACAGGGCCTCGCCGTGCGCGAGGCGAATGGCGGTACGGGCGGTTTGCAGCATGGAGCGCGAGGTAGGAGAGTGCGCCGCCAGGTAGCGGGCCACGGCCACGAGCGCATGCCGCGCCTCGGCGGGCCGTGTCTCGCACAGCGTCTCGTAGGCGCGGAAGCCGGCCTCAAGCATCTGATAGGAGTGGAACTCGCCATCCTCGCGGAGCAGCAGCCTGCCCAGCGCGGCCATGAGCGGCCCGGCCGGGTGCCCGTCCTTAAGGTAGCGGTACACGGCCGCGCCGGCCGGATTGACCTGCTGCTCGCGATCGAACAGGTCGTCGAGCCGCGTGAGCGCTTCTTCCGCGTCTACCGGGAGACCGTCGCCTGGGCGCTCATCGGGGAGCTTGGCGGCGGGCATATTCAGGAAGCGATCCAGGTACAGGCGCATGGCGCCGTGGAAGATGCCGCGCGCCAGCTCGGCGGAGGGCGCCCGCAGCAGACCGCGATGCAGGGCATTGCAGTAGGTGAAGGTGTGGAGGACCGTGATCCAATCGGAGAACTCATTACTGGTGTGGAAGCGGGCCACGCGCAGGGCAGCGGCATAGGTCAGGATACCGCCCAATTCCGCGGGCGCCAGACCATCCTCAAGCGCGGCGGTCAGCGCGACGACCGTAGCGGCTGGGTCGTCGTCCAGAAGCGTGTGTACCAGGCCGGCGAAGGGATCGCCGGTCGGTCGGCGGGACGTGCCGGTGGCAATGATGTCGGGCAGCCTGGCTAGGGCCGGCTCGAGCAGCGTCACCAGGTCGACCGGATTCCGCCAGGAGTTCAACTCCTCGCCGCGTTGGCCCGTGGCGAGCCCGCGGATGAGGCTGGGCAGCACGGTCGCAGCCTCGGACCAGCCCGCGATCTCCAGGTACTCAAATGCCTTAGTGATGAAATCCAGGGTATGACCGCCTGCCAGGAAATAGTGGTCGGTGCAACTGACGAGCAGCATGTCCGCCACGGCGGCTTCGTTCATGCCCGAAGCGATGGCGGTGAGCAGGGTACGCTCCGCTCCTTCGACATCGCGCACCTCGATGAAGCGACGGAACCATTCTTTCAGGCGGCTTGGCGGCACGGCGACGGTCGGTAAGGGCTCAAGGGCGAAACGCGGCGCCTGACCATCCACATCGTCGGCCACATGGACCATGCCGTGGTAGAGCGCTAACACCTGATCGTCCGGGGTCAGGTGGGGCAGCACATTTGCCATGGCGGTCAAGATGGTCAGTCCTGGTCCCCACCCCTGGCGGCGAGAGCGGGCGCCGAACGTGCCGGCGACGGCCAAGATCTCGCGCGGTGGGACGCCGCCGCGCAGCAGGGCCAGCACTGCCTTGGCCAGGACCAGCGAGATGTTCTGCTCCAGGCCGTCTTGCAAGCGTCGCTTCCAGTGGGCCGCGCGGTCGCCAGCCGGCGGCCGCAGGTTTGCCCACACCTCGCCGTCCACCACGCGCGTAGGATACACCCGCACATCGTCGGCGAAGGGATCGAAGGTGCCGCCGCTCCGCAGGTCGAACCGGGCGTGGTGCCAGTGGCAGGTGAGAATACCGCCCTGCACGGTTCCCTTGCTGAGGGGGAAGCCCATATGCGGGCAGCGATTGTCCACGGCATAGACCTCGTCGCCGGTGCAAAAGACGGCGACGCTCGGACCGCCGGACAGCACGGTGCAGCCCCGTTCCCGAAGGGTGGCCAACGGGCCGATCAAGGTCCACCCATCCAATCCCGATGGAGCAGGGTGTGGCTGCGTGCCGGCTTGGGGGACGCTGCTGTTGCTCATGGCTAACCTCCAAGCGGAATATGGATCAGGGGAGCGGGCATTGTCAACCTTTTGCAAACCGTCTTGGCTGCTGCCCGGCATGTTATAGACGGTGACCGCGGCATGCCCACCGATGCATGCCCTCGGACTTCCGGTCTACAATAGATTGGAGGTGAGTGCCGGCATGGTTGACGATCCGATCGCATTGACCAGCGGGGAGGCCAATCTCCTGACAGCCGTGCTTGACACTTTGCTGCCGGGAGGAGAAGGCTTCCCAAGCGCCTCCGGCGCCGGCACCGGCGTCTTTCTGCTTGACCAGGTCAATCCCAGCGCGCGCCAAGAGTGGCTGCTCCCCCTGCTGACCGGCCTGGACGACGCGGCGGGCGGAGATTTCACGGTACGCACCGCCGAGCAACGCACCACGCTCCTCCAGCAATGTGAGGCCGTCCAACCGCTCCCGTTCGCGCGCTTGTTGGCTCTTGCCTACTACAGTTATTACTCCCAGCCTGCCGTGATCGCCGTAATCCAGGCCCTTGGTCACGACTACAACCAGACACCCCAGCCCCTCGGCTACGCCATGGCCCCCTTCGATCCCGTCAATCCCACCCACCTACCCGCCGTTCCACGCGGTACCTACAAGCGCACCCTCGACATGGCACGGGTGGTGATGCCATGAGCGGGCGCCCCGGCGTATATCCCGACCCCGTGGACGTTCTGGTGATCGGCGCCGGCATGGGGGGCGCCGCGATCACCAAGTTCCTGGCCGAGGCCGGCATTTCGGTGGTCTGCTTGGAGCAGGGCCCCTGGGTGCGGCCCGGTCAGCGGCCTCACTATTCCCCCAACTATGAGATCCAACGCACCAGCGGCAGTTGGCATACCTCGCCAAATGTCCGCCGCCTCGCCCATGATTATCCCGTGACCGGCGATTCGGTGGTGCCCCTCATGTACAACGGGGTCGGCGGCTCTACGATCCATTTCACCGGTACCTGGCCACGCTACCGGCCCTCCGATTTCCGGC
>JANWHO010000165.1 GCA_025450375.1 Chloroflexota bacterium | reverse complement strand
GCCAGGTACCGGGTAAAGGGGGCGGGATAACTCTCCGCCATGCCACCCACCAGTTCGACCGTGCGGCGGGTGACCCGATCGAGGAAATAGCGGTCGTGTGAGACCACGACCAAGACCTCGGGCCAGCTCGCGAGGAAGTTCTCCAGCCACTCCGTGGTGGTCAGATCCAGGTGATTGGTTGGCTCGTCCAGGAGAAGAACCTCGGGTTCCTCCAGCAAGAGGCGGCCCAGGTGCGCGCGGGTACGCTGGCCTCCCGATAGCTCGCGGGCCGGGCGATCCCACCGCTCGCGCTCGAAGCCCAGTCCGCTGAGAATGCGCTCCACGCGCTGCTCGTAGTCGTAGCCGCCCTGATGCTCGAAGCGCTCCATCAGACTGGTGTATTGTTCGAGCGTCTCAGGGCTCCAGGCAGCGGGATTGCTCCCGGCGGCGGCAAACTCGGCCTCAAGCTCGCGCAGCCGCTCCTGCTGCCGGCGCAAGCCCGCGAACGCTTCCAGGAGGCCCTCGCGCAGCGTGCTCCGGCTCTGAAAATTGGCCTCCTGCGCCAGATAGCCCACGCGCAGGCGCCGCCCACGTTGCACCGTCCCGTCGTCGGGCGGTTCGCGACCGGCGATGATGCGCAGCAGGGTAGATTTCCCGGCCCCATTGGGGCCGACCAGGGCGATCCGCTCCTTGGGATCGATCTGGAGATCCACCCCGCGCAGCACCTCGTGGCCGCCGTAGGTCTTGGTTACCCCGCTTACCGTCACGATTGCCATGCGCGCGCCACCCGTTCCCCTTCAGTCAGAAGTGTAACACCCCCGCGGAGTATGCCCTGGCGAGCGCGTGCCGTCTATAACGGCGACTACAATGGGGAGCACCATAGTGCCCCGGACGGATCGGTCCGATCGGTCTGATCGGACCGATCCGTCGGATGGCTATGCTTTTTCTGGGTTTCCCTGCCTGCCCTATGAGCCCTCAAACACATGCGCCAGCGCGGCGGCATAGGCGACGAGATCCGGGGCGCTGAAGAGCACGAAGGTGACCTCGACCAGCTTGGTGGGGCCACGGAGATGGGTCGCCACCGTCTCCAGGGCGATAGTGGCGGCCAGGCTGACCGGGTAACGATAGGCGCCGGTTCCCAGAGAGGGGAAGGCGAGGGTACGCACGTCGTGAGATTCGGCAAGGGCCAGACTGGCGGTATAGGCTCCACGGAGGAGATCGGGCTCGCCGTGCGCACCATCTTGATAGAAGGGCGCCACGGCGTGAATCACATACTTGGCGGGAAGCGAGCCAGCCCCAGTAATCACGGCGTCTCCGGTCGGGCAGCGGCCGATCTTCCGGCACTCCTCCATGATCGTGGGACCGCCTGCCCGGTGAATCACCCCATCCACCCCGCCACCGCCCGCCAGCCCGCTATTGGCGGCATTGACGAGTGCATCGGCCGTCACCCGCACGATGTTCCCCTGGATCAGGCGCAAGGTCGCGGCGCCGAATGTTGCTTCAGTCACGTACGGTTCTCTCATCCCTCGCGCCTCGGGAGCGCCCAGGCACGCCCGCCTGCCTTTCCTCTATGATACGTTCATCTCGGCAAGTAGACAGGGGTGAGATGAACATGGCGACAAAGAAGCGAATTGTGACGGGGACTGAGTGGGCGGCCGCGTACGGGCGAGCCGGAACGCTGGTGCCGGATGCGTTTGGTGACGAAGGGCGGGTTCTCAACCTGATCGAAGGTTCCTGGGGCTGGCCGGGCCACGGCAAACCGTTCCTCTCGCCCTGCGATGGCTCCCTTCTCGGCACCTTCCCCATGATCGACATGGAGACCGCCCGGCGAGCGGTGCATTTCGCCGCCGGCGAGCATGATGGATGGTCACGGGTGGGGCTGGACGAGCGGCGCGCGCGAGTCGAGGCATGTGTGGAGCGTCTGCGCGAGCACCGCGATCTCCTGGCCATCCTCCTCGCCTGGGAAATCGGCAAGCCATTCAGCCAAGCCCAGGTCAGCGTTGACCGCTGTATCTCGGGCGTGGAATGGTACATTCGCGGGATCGAGCCCATGCTGGAGGGACGGCAGCCGCTTGGGCTGGTCTCCAACATCGCCTCGTGGAATTACCCGCTCTCCGTGCTGGTCCATGCGATGTTGGTGCAGGTGCTGGCCGGCAACGCGGTGATCGCCAAGACCCCCAGTGACGGCGGCCTGTGCGCCCTGACCCTGGCGCTGGGGCTTGCCCGCCAATGTGATCTGCCGGTCTCCCTGGTCAGCGGCTCCGGCGGCCATCTCAGCGAGGCCCTGGTGCGCAACGAGGCCATCGCCTGCCTCTCTTTCGTGGGCGGCAAGACCAATGGGCGAGATATCGCGGCCAGCCTCTACGACCGCGAGAAGCGATACATGCTGGAGATGGAAGGGGTTAACGCCTACGGCATCTGGGACTTCTCGGATTGGCCTACCCTGGCCGCTCAAATCAAGAAGGGTTTTGAGTACGGGAAGCAGCGCTGCACCTCCTATCCCCGTTACGTGATCCAGCGCGAATTGTTCCCTCGCTTTCTCGATATGTACCTCCCCGTCCTGGCGTCATTGCGCATTGGCCATCCCTTGCTGGCGAAAGACGGCGAAGCGGCGCCGCCCCTTCTCGATTTCGGCCCCCTGATCAACGGCAAGGCGGTAGAGAACCTTCGCGTCCTCTATAGCGAGGCGATCGGGAAGGGAGCGGTCAGGATCTCTGAGGGCACGCTGGACGCGTCACTCTTCGGTCCCGGGCAGGACACCTCAACCTCCATCGCGCCGGCCGCCCTGATCAACGTGCCGCGCAACTGCGCCCTCTATCATAAAGAACCCTTCGGTCCAGTGGACACGATCGTGATTGTGGACAGTATTGAGGAACTGGTGGCCGAGATGAACGTCTCCAATGGCAGCTTGGTCTCCTCGATCGCCTGCGACGATCAACGAATCGCCCAACGAATCGCCGGTGAGTTGCGTGGCTTCAAGGTAGGGGTGAATAAGGTGCGTTCGCGGGGCGACCGCGAGGAGCCATTCGGAGGGATCGGAGAGTCCTGGAAGGGGTGCTTCGTGGGCGGGGAGTATCTCGTCCGTGCCGTCACCCAGGGGCCGGCGGGTGAGCGGCTGTACGGGAACTTCCCGGACTATACGCTGCTGCCCGAGCGGTCGTAAGCGCGCGGTGAGCCGGGCTGCACGGGAGGCGCCAGCCACCACAAAACGACCAGGGCGGCGAGCATGACCGGAGCGACGAAGTGGAGACGGAAGTAGACAACCATCGTGGGAGAAAGATAGAGGGCGAGGAGAATGAGGACAATCCACCGCTTCATCCTCGGCCTGGTGAGTGGATCGACTAGAAATCCATAGAGGACGATGGCCGGAATGATCAGGAGCACCAGATCGTCGCTGTGCGCGTAGGTCACCGCCAACAAATCCACCATCGGCAGCATGGCCCAGCCGGCAAGGAACTGAGGATGCCCTGGCGCCCAGGGTCCACGCCAGTACCAGGCCGCTCCCGCGAGCAACAGGCCGCCGAGCCCATAGGCGACTCCGCTCGCCAGGGCGCTGCCGGGCCAGATTTGCAAGAACATGGCATGCAAGCCGGGAATATCCCGCAGCCACAAACCAAGGGAGTTGGCGCCGCTTTCAGTGCTGTTGAGGATCGCGAAAAAGCCGCCGAAGGTACTTGGGCCGAGCACCGCCAGGGAGAGCAAGGTGGCACCCGCGACCGTGAGGGCATAGGCGCCGGCGGCCCGCCAGCGCCGCTTATACACGAGAAGGGGAAACATGAGGAACGCCAGGTGCGGCTTGATCAAAACGGTTAAGGCCAGGGCCACGCCGCCTCTCGCTTCGTGGCTCCGGGTGAAGCACCAGAGGGCCAGGGCATAGCCCAGCACGACCTCCGCCGTCGTGTTGGCGGAGGTTGGGATCAGCAAAATAGTCGGGCTGAAGGCCAGAATGAGAAAGATACCCCGGACATACGGTACGCCGGCCGGTCGGGGAACCAGCGACCCCACGATCAAGCGGCCGGCCCCCAGCAGCATAGCGACCGAAGCCACGCTCCACAGCCATCGGGACAGCGGATAGCCGAGGAAAAGCAAGCTTCGCACGAACAGTAAAAAGGTTGGTGAACTGAGGTATACTCCCGCGTACTCGTAAGGATTGCTCCCGGCGCGCACCTGTTCGGCGGCCTGATACGAGTTCAGCCAATCCGAGGCGTAGAATCCTTTGTTGACGCTATTCCAGGTATGGAGCAGCGACCAATCGATCATCAAGGAGAAGACGATCAAGCCAAACACCAACCGGCTCAAGCGTCGTTCCCAAATGGTCGCGGTGTTAGCGGGGATGGGACGGAGAGCGGCGGGCGCGGACACCATTACGGGGATCACCTTACCAGCAAATAGCGTGGGCGGCAATCCCTTAATGGACAATCCCGATGGGCGACGGGGCCGGTGGGCGCGGTATACTGGAGCGGCGCGGGAGACAAAGGGGTTATCCACACGCGCCCCCGGAAAGAGAACAGCAGCCCATGATGGACTTTGAATTGACCGACGAGCATAAGATGTTAGCGCGGACCACGCGGGAGTTCGCGGCCCGCGATCTGGCTCCGGTCATCCAGGAAAACGACATTGCCCAGCACTACGATCCCAGCACCTTCGGTAAGCTCGCCAAAATGGGCCTGACCGGCATCTGCTTCCCAGAGCGCTATGGGGGCTCTGGGATGGACTACATCAGCCTGGCCCTGGCCTGCGAGGAACTGGAATACGTCGACACCTCGCTCCGCGTGATCATCTCCGTCCATGTGGGGCTCTGTAGCGGCGGCATCTACCAGTGGGGCACCGAGGAGCAGAAGCAACGGTATCTGGTCCCCCTGGCCAAGGGAGAGCGCTTCGGCGCCTTCGGCCTCACTGGCCCCGAGGCGGGCTCCGACGTGGCGGGGATGAACGCGACCGCCCGCCGCGACGGCGACCACTACATTCTCAATGGCGAAAAGATCTGGATCTCGGCCGCCGACGTGGCCGACACCTTCCTGGTCTTCGCCTACACCGACAAAGAGAAGAAGCACCGGGGGATCACCGCCTTCATCGTGGAGCGCGCCGAGGCCGGCCCCGGCTTCAAGAGTTACGGCCTGCACAACAAAGCGGGGATCCGGGCCGGGAACACCGGCGGCTTCGCCATGCAAGACGTGCGGGTGCCGCGGGCCAACATTCTGGGCGAGGAGGGCGAAGGGTTCAAGATCGCCATGAGCTGCCTGGACAATGGGCGCCTCACGGTGGGGGCCGGCGCGGTGGGATTGATCCGGGCCTCGCTCGACGCCAGCGTCAAGTACGCGCACGACCGGAAGACCTTCGGCCAGGAGATCGGGAAATACCAGCTCGTGCAGCAAATGATCGCCCGCATGGTCTCCAACTACGACGCCGCCCGCCTGCTCAATCTGCGCGCGGCCTGGATGAAGAACCAGGGGCTCCGCTGCACCCGCGAGACCGCGCTGGGCAAGTGGTTCGCCACCGATGCCTCGTTCCAGGCAGCCGCCGACGCGGTCCAGATCCACGGCGCCTATGGCTACTCGGACGAATATCCGGTGGCCCGCTTCCTGCGGAACGCCAAGGGAGCCCAGATCTATGAAGGCTCTAGTACAACTTGGCCCAAATACCTT
>JANWHO010000164.1 GCA_025450375.1 Chloroflexota bacterium | reverse complement strand
CCAACATGCCGTGCGGTTCCAACCATGCGCCGGCCAAGCGGAGATCGAGCCAGGGCACGGTGGTGGAAAAGGCGCAGGAGAGACGCTCATTGGTATGGTTATGCAACTCCAGGCGGGCGCCATCCGGAGGAACAACCAGGGTAATCCCTCCATGGGTGATCTGGGTCGTTCCCGGCGGTAGGAGCACCGCGTTCGCGGGGGCCGGCTCATCCACCATGTTAATCACCACCTCGATCCGTGCCGCCATGGTGAGGAGTTCAGGGGCTTGGATTATCGGCATCAATTGGTTGCGTCCCTGGGTTAGGCGCGGGAGGTTTGCCAGGGGGATAGGCGCGTGGAGAGCGCGATACATATCGCTCGCCGTATCGAATCGCCGGCGCGGATCAAGGACCAGGGCCCGATCGATTGCCGACGCGACATGTGGGCTGATCCGCGGCGCCAGTCGGGCTACGGGAGGAAAGTCGAAGGGGCGGGCGTTTCTGGGATCGCGTCCGGTGAGCAAATGATGCATGGTGGCGCCCAGCGCGTAGAGGTCGCTGGCCGGTTCGGCCAGGCCCTGGTACTGCTCCGGCGGCGCATATCCAGGAGTGCCAATCGCCGTACCCTTGCTTTGCCGCGAGAACACGCGGGCGATGCCGAAGTCAATCAGGTGAATCCGTCCTTCGGGGGTGAGCATAAGGTTGGCGGGCTTGAGGTCGCGGAAGATCACCGGGCTTGGCCTGCCGTGGAGATAGCTCAGTACGTCCAGCACCTGATCCGCCCAGGTGAGCACCAGAGGTTCCTCAAGGCCAGTGGACGCGCGTTTTGCCGGCCCCTGTTCCAGGGTTTCTCCCTCGATCAGGTCCATAACCAGATAGTGGCGTCGCCCGGTGATCAGCGTGTCATGGATCCGGGGGATAGCCGGATGGTCGAGGCCCCGCAGTGTCTCACCCTCGCGGAGAAACCACGCCTCGGCCTCCGCCTGTTCCTCCTGCTCACTCCAGAAGGGCAAAAGCTCCTTGATCGCTCTCGGAGCCTCGTTGTCAAGCAGATCCGCCGCCCCGTACACCGTGCCCATGGATCCCACTGCCAGGATGGTGTCAACGCGATAGCGTCCAATCAGGATCGAGCCCAGGGGAAGCGCGCTCACTTCCTCATGACCCGTGAGGAACTCGGACCTGGAGAGCGTCAAACGTGTACCAATTCATCAACCATCGCTCTGTCTTCGGCTGGCACCCGGCCCACCACCGCGGCGCTGAAACGCTCCGTTCCACACTAGCGCCAAAAGCCGCCACTCGCAAGAGAGAAGGTTGCTGGCGTATTCATGTGATTTTCATCTAAGGAATCTTCACGCTATGTTTATAACTACCTTGATTTTTGGATGGTGCGTGCGCCTTAGCCGAACCGCCGGGGAAAGGGTCCGCCATATGAGTCGCTTATCTCGCCTATTGCCCGCGGTGCTCTTGCTGGCCGTGGCGGCCTATCTATTCCTGGGAGTATTGCCTTCCCATGACGGAGGTACCTTCCCCGCCGCGTCGGCGCCTTCCAGGGGCGCCTCGCCACATCCTTTACGCTCCGCCGCTCCAGCCGCCGTGGTTGGACACCCAGGCGCCGCCAGCCGCCTCCCCACCTCCCGTATCGCCGTTCACGTCGCGGCGGCCAACGTGTCCCAGCCCTTTCCCGTGGTGTTCCAGGCCGCCCTCCCCGGTAATCCGCAACGGCCTCCTGGCTATGGGCGCCAGGCGGGGGCGCGCGCGATGTCCTTTCTCCGTTTGCCCGCCATGCTGCCAGCGGTGACCCTCAGGGTGCCGATCTTGATGTATCACTTCGTCTCCGCCCTTCCCGCCGCCACCGATCTCAACTATGGCCTCACGGTGACCGATGCCGACTTTACCGCCCAACTCGGCTATCTGCGGGACCATGGCTACCATACGGTGAGCGTCCAGCAAGTCTTCAATGCCCTCTATCAACACGCGGCGTTGCCGGACAGACCGGTCATGCTCACCTTCGACGACGGCTACGTGGATAACTATACCGACGCATTCCCCATTTTGCGCCGTTTCCACGACCACGCGGAATTCAACATCATCAGCGCCTACGTTGGCCTGACCGTGGGGATCAATAGCTACATGACCTGGCCCCAACTCAGGCAACTGGCCGCCGCGGGCATGGACATCGGATCGCATACCGTCGACCATCAGGATCTCGGCACCCTTTCGGTCGATCAGGTTCGAGTCGAACTGCGGGATTCCCGGAACGTGCTCCAGAAAGAGTTGCATGTGCCGGTCCAATGGTTGGCCTACCCCTCGGGAGAGCCGTTCAAGAGCGGCAGTATGGCGGCGCGACGGTTGCTCCTCTCGCTGCTCCCGGAATACGGGTACGTCGGCGCTCTCCTCGATGGTCCGCTCACCACGGGCACCCAAAATGCCCAGGATCCCTTCCAGTTGGAGCGAATCCGGGTAGCGGGCGGCGAGGGGTTGGCTGCCTTCGCGGACAGCCTCTCCTCGTAGCGTAAGGACGAGATCAGCGCATGGAAGTACGGCGAGTGGGCGTGGTCGGCTGCGGTCAGATGGGCGGCGGGATCGTGCAGGTGTGCGCCCAGGCGGGTTTCCCCGTGGTGGTCCTGGAAAGTAACGGCGAGTTGCTCGAACGAGGCTTGAATCGGATCTCGGATCTTCTGGGCCGCGCGGTCGAGAAGGGGAAGCTGTCCGACGAGGATCGCCAGAGTACGCTTGGCCGGATTACCGGCACCTTGAACTTCGCCGACTTCGCCGAATGCGATCTGGTAATTGAGGCGATCGTGGAGCGGATGGACGCCAAGCGCGAGGTGTTCTCCGCTCTCGATCAGCTGGTCAAGCCCGAGACGATCCTGGCCAGCAATACCTCCTCACTGGCCGTGATGGAGATTGCCGTCGCCACCAATCGGCCGGATCGAGTGGCCGGGATGCACTTCTTCAATCCGGTCCCGATCATGCCGATTGTCGAGGTGGTCCGCACCATCCTCAGCAGCGACGAGACGATTGAGACGATCCGCGCGGTGGCGGGCGCCCTGGACAAGACGGTGGTGCTGGCCAAGGATACCCCCGGATTTATCGTCAATCTCCTGCTCATCCCTTACCTACTGGACGCCATTCGCGCCTATGAACAGGGAGTCGCCAGTCGCGACGATATCGATGCCGCCATGAAACTGGGATGCGGGCTTCCGATGGGGCCGCTCACCCTGGCGGACTTCATTGGCCTGGACACAGTACTGTACATCGGCGACGTACTGCTTGCCGAATTGCACCAGGAGAAATACGCCGCGCCCCCGCTGCTCCGCCGCATGGTGACCGCCGGTCTCCTGGGCCGGAAGAGCAGCCATGGCTTCTACGACTACCCATGATCGAGCACGCGGTGGCACCCATCAACTGGGAGGATCGCTGGCGCGCGCAAGTGAAGGCCCGCGCGGCTCAGGTGGAGCGGCTGCGGGTACAGGGTGGGGAAGCGTATTGGGCGAGCCGGGGCCGCCGCTTTCAGGCGATGGCCGGGGTTGCCGCGACCGGCGATCCCGTTCTGTCCTTCCTCGATCGCTGGCTTTCCCCGGAAACAACCGTGTTGGATGTCGGCGCCGGCTTCGGACGATACGCCCTGGCCATTGCCCCCCTGGTGTCCCAGGTTATCGCGGTCGAACCATCCTCGGCGATGGCCGATCTTCTGCGTCAAGGGGCGCGGGATCGGAGAATCGAGAACATCAGGGTAATCGAGGCCCGCTGGGACGAGTGCGACATCCTGGATGCTGATCTCGTGTTCTGTGCCCACGTTCTCTACCCCATCGAGGAGGTCGGGCCCTTTGTCCGGCGGCTGGACGCCGCGGCGCGCGACGTCTGCGTGTTGGCCCTCCGCACCCAGCCGCCGGAGATCTTACTCCATAACCTCTGGGTGAGCCTCCATGGCGAACCTCCGCGAAGCGATCCCGCCTTTCTGGAAGCCTACAATCTGCTCTGGTCGCTGGGCATCGAGGCCAACGCCACTCTGGTCCCCGCGGCCCCGCTCCGCTTCGCCAATCGGGAAAGCGCCCTGGCCTGGGCCCGCGACATGCTGTGGCTGGGAGATGATGAGGCGACCACGACGCGCCTCTGGCCGATGCTGGCCCCTCTCCTGGAGCCGCAAGCCGATGGAGCCTTCATGGCGCGCGCGGCTGGGCGCTACACGGCGATGACTTGGTGGGAGTCTCGCCGGCTCCCGTGAGGAACCGAGTCTCCTCCACGCACCAATGCCAATTTGGCGTTATTAGCGGGGGGCAGCGGCAGCCAGCGGGTCCATGGGGAACTCGCCCGTCCGCACGATATGGCCGCACTGTCCGTTGACACAATGCAGAAAAGTGCGCTTGATTCTCAGGCCGCCCCGGCCATCGATAATCGTTTCATCAGGGATCATGGGGAACCCACATGCCTTGCATTTTGGGGGGTTATTCAGGGTTCGCTTGGCCATTTTTCTCTCCCGTTTAGCGTGCAGTCCCGTTCGGCTTATTGACAGTCCCTGGTAGCCTCTGCTAATCTTGGCGGCAGGTTAGAGGATGAGCGCGTGAACTGTTGATGCACGGATTGGCCGATAAGTAGAGGTTGGATTTGCGAAAGTTCGCGGCAATCCTCACCCTGGCAGCGTATCTATGCGGGCTTGGATGTGGTTTCTCCTCCGCAAGCGCCTCTCCATCGCTCGACAATGCTAACACAGGCGGCGTCCCCTTTGCCACCTCCTTCATCTACCCCGTCGGCTCCCCCAACAGCCAACCAACCTGGGACCAGAGCAATAGCAACGGCTATTTTATCACCCAGGGATTCAATACATCCTGTGATCCTTCGCTCAACCAGGGATATTACCTGTACAGTACCTACTTTTGCGGCCACACGGGGGTGGATCTCGCCTCCTCGACCGCGAGCGCGGTAATTCATGCTACCGCCGCCGGCATCGTGGTGGCGGCCGGCTACAACGCCGGCTATGGGGTCATGGTGCGGCTTCGCCATTATCTTCCAGATGGGAGTATCGAATACTCTCAGTATGAGCATATGTCCTACGGAAGCCTCTCCGTATACACGGGCGAGGTTGTCTCGCAAGGCCAGGAGTTGGGCCTGGTGGGGGCCACCGGCTTCGCCACCGGGGCGCATCTTCACTTCGAAATCAAGTCAGTGGACGAGGACGGTTGGGGTTATACCTTCGGGAATGCCAGTTTGATTGCCGGCTATCTGGATCCCCTGCCTTTCGTCGCGGCTCACCAAATCCAGCCCGCTTCGTACCTGGTCACCACCGGCCATGGCGCGCAGGTGTTCCCCGCCGAGTCGGAATACATCCTTGGCCAGTTTCTTAAGAGCTACAAACATTATGTGACGGTCAGTACCAGCGACGGCCTGCACCTCCGCTCCGGCCCCAGTCTGCATGCCAGCGTCCTCGGCACGGCCTTGCGGGGGGCGAAGCTCGGCTATGTCGCCACCAAGGGGAAGTGGATTCAGGTGTCCCTGCCCCAGAATGT
>JANWHO010000163.1 GCA_025450375.1 Chloroflexota bacterium | reverse complement strand
GGAGGCGGACCATCCGTAGGTCCACGCCCCCCAGACGCACCACGCCGGACCCTGGATCATGGAAGCGAGCGAGCAGGCGGGTCAGCGTGGTCTTGCCGCTCCCCGTCCGCCCCACCACCCCCAGCACGCGGCCCGGCTCGATGCGCACACTGATGTCGCGCAGGACCAGGGTGTCCTCCGCGTAGCCAAAGGAGACACCGTCCAGCTCCACCGCCAACGGGCCTGGTGGCAACGCGGCGTCGGGGCCATCGACCAGGCGCGGCGCCGTGGCCAGGAGCGCCGCGACCCGGCCCATCCCGGCGTCCGCCTGTTGCAGATCCCGCACTTCGTCGCGGATCTGCTCGGCCGGCTGGCGCAGCATCTCGGTGTATTGGAAGATCAGATAGACGGTGCCGATCGTCAGGGTGCCGGACCTGAACAGCATGGCGCTCAGGGCAAAGGCGGCCGCCGTGCCAAGCGCGAACAACCCCTGGCTGGTGGCGATCATGGTATAACCCTTCATCTGGCCCTTCCGCGTCACGGCCAGCCACGACCGCATCACCTCGGCGCAGCGGCGCATCACGAAGGCGCCGGCCCCGCTGGACCGGATATCCTCCAGGCCGGACAGGTATTCACCCAGGAAGCCATAGAAATCGGCGCCGGCCTGGCGCTCCGCCGCCAGGATGGGCGTGGCGACGGCACGGATGCGCAGCATGGCGGCCAGGGCCAGCCCGACAAAGGCGCTCAGTCCCAGGCCGATCCGCCAATCCACATGAAAGAGCAGTGCCAACACACCCAGCATCAAGATGCCGTTGCCGAGCACATAGACCACGAACCGCGAGAAGAAGCGGGCCAGGGTGGCCACGTCCCCGTCCACCCGCTCGATCAACTCGCCGGGCGTATGGGCCGTGTGAAACGCGGCATCCAGCCGCAGCAGGTGAGCGACAAGGTCGGCGCGCAGGGCGTTCGTGGCCGTCCAGCTCACGTTTTCGGCCACGTAGGTTTCGGCGACCGCGAGGCCCTGGCCCACCAGGGCCAGGCCCATGGTCAGCAACGCCAGGAAGGTCAGATCGCGCGGAGCCCCGCCGGAAGTGGCCTGATCGATGAAGCGGCTCGCGACCAGCGGCGTGCCCACCTGGACCCCGATGGCGCCGCACAGGATCACGGCCAGCAGGGCCATCCGGGGCCAGTGGGGCCGCAGGTAGTGGGCCAACAGCCGCCAATAGCGGTTCAATGTCTGAAAAGGGTGCATGGGCGGCTCTCTCCAGTATGGTGGGGAGTATGCATGGTTGCGACCACGGGTGGGACGGTCGCATACATCGAATAGCTCCAGAAAACGCGGAATAGCCACGGGCGATCATTCCTTCGCCAGTGAGGCGAAGCAGAAGATACAGATCTTCCTCATCTGGCCGCACCGAAAGGTACGGTCAGGGAACAACCGGACACCGTAGCCGCGAGGACCGCGTGGAGCGCATCCGCCAGGAGAGAGCTCTGGTGGTCGATAGGTTTCCGTGGGGAGAGCCGGCGCGCGACGACAGGAGTGTTCGCGATGACCCATCCGTTCCGGACCCCGTACGGGATACCGGGAAGACGCGAGGGAACGGTCAGACGCGGACGATCCTGGCGCGTGGGCCGGCGAGAACAACCACTAGGAGATCAACGGACACTCAGCAGACACACTCCGAGAGGGCGGCGCCACTTCGATCCTGTGTGGTAAGGTGCCGGCGAACCTGGAGTGTTGCCTTCAAGTGCGGTTCTCCTTGTGGTAGTCAATCACGCATCACCATGGGGTGAGCGTAGCACGGCGCGTGCCGCGCCGCAATCGCTCTGTAGTCTATTTTACGCATCCGAGGGCTTGATCGTGCATCGCTTAAGGCTGAGAGTACCGGCGCTATCAGATGACTCGCGATCGCTGCTTGAGCTCCCGCGCCAGTACGGCTCCTGGGAGACGCGGCATATATGGGACACGATTAACGGGTCTTCATCCCCTCCTTATCGTGCCATAATCATGCCGGAGTACCGTATGAATACAAGCCTGCGCCTGGCTCTCTCGGCAGGGCGACCTGACGGCACGCGGCATGGACGCTAAGGAGACCCCCCTCATGACCTTGAGCTTTCTGGTTGCGACCCTGGCCCAGCTCCTGACGCTGGCCATTCTCGTGCGCGCGATCCTGAGTTGGTTCCCCGGCTCCCGTGGGCTGGCGCCGGTGACGGGCCTGCTGGATACCGTCACCGAGCCGCTGCTCGGACCGATCCGTCGCCGCCTCCCCATGGTTGGCGGTTTCGACCTCTCGCCACTGCTGGCGCTCTTGCTGATCGCCCTCGCGGCGTCGCTCCTCCTCGGTGTGCTCGCCGGACGGTAGTCCGAGCGGACACGTGGACCGTGCCAGCGCCCGCATGGGCGGCACGCACCTCGGCTCGCATCGCTCCTGCTGCCGCTTGGTATGCCATCTGTCCGGCACCCTTGCTCGGCTTCGACACGCTTCTCGCCGTTCTCGACCCCGATGTGGTGCGCCGCGCCGCCCGCGGGCGGATTGACGCCGGTCCCCAGCTCAGCTCTCCAGCCCCAGCAACCCCGCCACCGCGCCCGCGTGTTCGTTCTCGGCCCCGCGCAGGGCCGCGAGATACCGGCCGGTGGTGGCCAGGCTGCCATGGCCCAGCCGGCCCTGAATGTCGCTCACCTTGGCCCCCGCGTCCTCCATGGCCCGCGCGTAGGTGTGCCGGGTGGCATGGACGGTGGAGATGCCCAGGCGGCGGGCGCAGATCGCCGAGAGCGCTTTATGGCGGAGCGGCGTCCCCCCCGACCGGTTCGGGGAGAGGCTGATCCATACCGGCGCCTCGCGCGGCAGAGCAGGCAGGTCGCCGCCATAGGCCAGCCGCAGCCAGGTCACGACCGCGCCCGCCACCGGGGCCGGGAGGAGATCGCGCATCTGCTTGTCTCCCTTGCAGCGGGTGAAGGTGACCAGGAGGGCGCCGCCCGGCCGGGGCAGGAGGTCGGCGACCAGCAGCCCACCCACCTCGCCCGCCCGCCGGCCAGTTTGCAAGAGCACGGCCAGCAGCGCGTAGTCGCGGGCGCCGAGCGGGGTGTTCCGGTCGATGCGGGCCAGCCGTTCGCGCACCTCTTTGTAGTCGAGGGCGCGGGCCCCCGCGTAGGCTTGCACCCGGCGCCGCTCGCACAGGGCGATTGGATTGGCCCCCAGCCCCCCGCGGCGCATGGCGAAGGTGTAGAAGGAACTGAGGATGGCCAGGCGCTGGTTAAAGGTGCTGGGAGAGACCACGCCGTCACGGGCGGGGCGGCCCCGTCCGGAAGGGTGGGTGGCCCCGGCGAATGCCTGGGCGAGGGTGGCGAGTTCCGGCGTCGGGCCGTCGAGATCCAGATCGTGGCGGCCCAGGAGGGCGCGGAAGGCGCGCAGGGTCTCGCGGTAGGCCGCCAGCGTCTTGGCGCTGCCCGAGCGCCCGGATTTGGCGTCGAGCCAGGCGGCGATCAGCAGGTCGGGGGCGGGGTTGGGGGCGGAGCGGACCAGGGCCACTGGGCCGCGCGGGATCGGGACCAGGGCAAGCGGCTTCGGCATCTGTTCCTCCTTGGCGGAAGTAGGGCCGCGCATCCGGCGCGGCGAAGGAAAACTAATGGCCCTTAGTTCCCCTTCACACCTTACCATTCCCCTCCCCATTCCCACAGCCGGGCTATCCACCGAATACGTGGCCCGCCGACCGGACGACGTCCTTAGCCGAGTCGGCGTTGGGTTGGATGGTCATGTTATCAGCATCAATAGCTCCCGGATCAGCGGCCGCGGCACTAATGTCAAGATTTGGAGGAGCGTGGCCTCATCCAGCGCTGATACTGAACAGGGGTTATCCTATGTGATAACCTGGGATAATTGGTAGAGGAGGCGCGGTGCGGATTATCGCCAAACGAGTCCTGTTGCAAAAGGCGGCGGCATACCCTGACTGCGCGGCACCTCTCATGTCCTGGTATCGAACGGCTATCGCGGCGACTTGGAGGAATCTCGCCGAGGTGAAAGCGGTCTATCCCCATGCCGATCTGGTAGGAGACAAGACGGTGTTCAATCTGAAAGGCAACCACTATCGGTTGATCGTGTATATCAACTACCAGGCCCGGATTATCTACATTAAAGACCTTTTGACCCATGCTGACTATGATAAAGGCGCCTGGAAGTAGCAAGGAGGGTAGGATGTACGCACATGTTGAACGGATGGACGACTACCTGAAGTTGGTCCACCAGTTTCCCCTCCTGTCCCTCCGCGATGACGCGCACCTCGACGCGGCTATCGCGGAGTTGCATCGCCTGCTGGAGCTCCCTGAACGTTCCCAAGGGGAGGATGCGTACCTCGGCGCTCTTGGTGATCTGATCGAGGCATACGAAACCGCGCATGTCGTCCTGCCCCAAGCTTCCGGGCTGGAGGTACTCGCGCATCTGATGGAAGCCAACGGTCTCAAGCAGAAGGATATGGACTTCGCCTTCGGCAACAAAGCGGTGACCTCGGCGGTGCTGAACGGCGCCCGACCTCTCGGACTAGCACACGCCCGCCGCCTGAGCGAGCGGTTCAAGCTCCCACTCGATGTCTTCCTTACCATGCGCTAAAAGGCAGCGCGTGGCCCAGTGCCGCGCACCGGTGATCACACAGCCAGACACCCAGCCTTACCAGTCGGCTCGTATCGTCCTCGTCACCGCAGCGGATTCTGATCCATCTGTTACAACTATCTCTTGTTACATAGCACGGTAGTAGCTGATGGCCTTGACATTGCCTCACATATTTGTTACCGTGATGGCCTTATACGGTCCTCCCATGGGTCGCGTCGTGAAGTACTCTTTTGGCGCTCTTGTTCGTCACGCGAATCCAACCGGAGAGAGGCGCGGAACGAAGGCAACCGATCAACGGCGGCTCGCCCTGGCCGAGCGTTCATCGCGGACCAGGGCCTAGCGGTGATCCAACGGCCGAGTCCGGGTGATCGCACCCACAGGCGGCCAGTGAGGGGAGGTGATGCGCGGTACCGTTCACGGCGGCGTACATCGAGAGGGAGTCCTCAATCACATTCTTCACGACTTCCAGGACAACTCACCGACGAGACTTTTAGGCGTCTTCCTCAACGCGAGGAGAAGGAGCCAAGGCGATGGATACGGAGAAGACACCGGAAACGGTAGCGCCCGCGTTCGACCGAAAGATCACCCGCGGCGCGGCCCTCACGGGCGCGGCGGCCGTGGCGGCGGCGGCGGCCCTGGCGCGGATTCAGGTGGGGCCGGATGTCGCCGAGGCGGCGGCCGGCAGCCCCCTTCCCAAGAACGTCACGGCGACAATCAGTATCTTTGGTGATGACTACAATCCGACCGCCTCGATGGTCAAGACCCCCAATAACCCGTTGCCGATCCACAACCTCCAGGTGGTGATTGATGAGTACCAGCGCCTGTATCCCGGCGTGAAGGTGAACGTCGTCACCCCCCACTACGCCAATGACGACCGGCGCACCTGGGAGATCACCCAACTGGTCGGGGATGTCGCGCCCGAGATCCTGCAGACCCCGGCCCAGGCGATCGTCCCCGATATCGGCAAGGGCTGGTGGCTCAACCTGGATCCGTACCTGGCGCAGCCGAATCCCTATATTCCCGCCGGTCACCCTGGGCACGACCATTGGATCGACGAATTCTATCCCCAACTGACTCAGGCGCAGCGCGCCCCCGACGGTCACCTGTATGCCCTGCCCTATGACTTCGGGACGGACCTCGTCTTCTATAATAAGACGATGTTCAAGCAAGTGGGCGCGACCCCTCCTACCACCTACGCCGAGTTGCTCGCGGCCATGGCCAAGCTCCAGAAAGCGGGTCATGTGCCTTTTGGCGCCCGCGTTCCCGCCGATCCGTGGTGGGAGGTGGGGTCCATGGTCATGCGCCGGTACGAGAAGATCATCACCCCCACCGGCGGTGGGAATAGCTACACGGCCAAGGACGTGGCCCTCGCGATCTTGCACGGGAAGTGGGGGGCCAACACGCCGGAGTATGCCAACTTCCTTCAGCTTACCAAGCAGCAGATCCCCTACTGGAAAAAGGATTGGCTGGTCAATATCGGCCCCAATATCAACGACCCCACCGCCGAGAATGAGTTCCAGCAAGGGCGAATCGGCATTCTGCAATCCGGCTTCTATATGATCAGCACCCTGGATGGGGACAGCCAGCTGCCGTTTGAGTGGGGCACCTTCCCCTATCCCATCGTGACCCGCGGCACCGGCTTTGGCCAGTCGCCCTATGCCGATGGTGGGCCGGCGCCGATTATTGGGGGGGCCGACGTGATGTACGCGGTCACCAAGACGGCAACCGAGCGGAAGAACCTACCGGTGGTGATCGACTTCTTGCGCTTTATCAGCGCCCCCCGCCAGGCAAGCCGGATCGTGAACGAACTGGGCCAGAAGCTGCCGATCGAGCGCGAGGTCACGGTCAATGCGAACTTGCGAAGTATCGCGACGCAGCTCACGCATACCAAGGGCTCGGGTGGGATATTCTTCTGGCAATACAACTTCTCCCCCGATGCGCTTCAATTGGTGTATAACTTGACCACGTCCTACTTTATCGGCAAGGCAAGTCTTAACGCGACGATCGCGGCGATACAGAAGGAGTATGTACGCCAGTCAAAGGCCGCCGCGGCGAAGTACGGCTGGAAGTAGACCTGGGCGCCTGGAGGGTCGGGGCGGACGTCCTCGGCCCGGCCTTCCAGGCACGGGGTACGGTAAGGGAACGCGGAACACCGCGGTCGGGCAGTGGGAAAGGGTCACGGGATGGCACGGTCACCGGGCGTTGAGTTGCGCGCGGCGGCGGGGGAGTCAGTGAAGGACGTCCAGGTCGTGATGCGGCGCGAACCGACCCTCTGGCGCCGGCTGGTGCGGGCTCGCCTCTACTATCTGATGCTCGTTCCCTGTTTCGCCTTGCTCCTCACCTTTTCCTACTATCCGGCCGTGAGCGCGGTCTATGATTCGTTCTTTGTTTTTGACTACGGCTTGCCGTCGCACTTTATCGGGCTGACCAACTTTACCGACCTCTTTGGCGACCCTGTTTTTCTCGGGGCGATCTGGCACGTCTTCGAGCTCACCGTGTTCGGGGTGATCACGGGTGTGACCGTCCCCCTGGCGGTGGCCGAATGGATCTTCCGCCTGCGTTCCCAGCGATCCCAGTATATTTACCGCATTCTGATGATCTGGCCCGCCGTCGTCCCGGAAGTGGTGGGGCTGTTGATCTGGCAGTTTATCTATGATCCGGACTCGGGCGCCCTGAACTCATTCCTCCAGGCGATTGGCCACCCCGAATGGACCCAGGCATGGCTCGCCAACCCGGACCTTGCCCTCTACGCGCTGATGTTCTCGGCCTTCCCGTTCGTGGGGGGCGCCGCCGTCCTGATCTATCTCGCCGGCTTGCAAGGGATCTCAAAAGAGGTCTTCGACGCGGCGTCGATCGACGGGGCCAGTGCCCGCCGCCGCTTCTGGTCCATCGATCTGCCCCTGATCAGGGGCCAGATCAAGCTCAATATGGTCCTGGCCATTCTCACCGGCATGCAGGCATTTATCGGTTCGCTCCTGCTCACCAATGGTGGGCCGCTGAACGCCACGAACGTACCGATCCTCTACATGTATCAAGAGGCATTCACCTATGGCAAGTTCGGCTACGCCTCGGCGATCGGGGTACTGGTGTTCCTCGCCGTTTTCTTGCTCACCTTTATCAATCTCAAGGTAATGCGTGAACGATCGTAGGGCGCCAACGCGGGAGGAGGAAAGTCAGGGACCATGGCCATGATCGCGCATCAACCCGGCATGCCGGCCCGCCCCCACCGATCAGCGGGAGCGGTAAAGAAGTTCCTGCGTAGCGGTGACTGGTGGCGCCACCTGCTGCTGATCATTGTCTGCATCTTCCTCTTCATCCCCATGGCGCTTACCGTGGTGATCTCCACCAAGACGATCAGCCAGTTCAACCTGGCGCCGCTGACCGTGACCTTCCCCCTGCACTGGGACAACTATGTCACCGCCGGGCAATTCGTCGTTCATTATGTGTTTAACAGCATTATCATCAGCGGGGTGACCTGCCTGGGCGTGTTGTTTGTCGGCTCGCTGACCGCCTATGTCTTTGCCCGCTTCACCTTTCCCGGAAAAGGGTTCCTCTACCAGGCGATCCTGGTGCTCTTGATGATCCCGCCAATCCTCACTCTGGTGCCGGCCTTCTTGCTGGTGAAGAACCTGCACCTGCTCAATACCTGGGGCGCGCTTATCCTGCCCTATATGGCCTTTGGCATGGCCTTCGCGATCTTTATCCTCCGCACCTTTTATGAGGGCATGCCGGAAGAGCTGTTCGAGGCGGCGCGCATCGATGGGGCCAGCGAGTTCACCGTGTTCATCCGCATCGCGGCGCCGCTCTCCAAGTCCATTCTCGGGGTAGTCGCGGTGCTCAACATTCTTGGCACCTGGAACAACTATGTCTGGCCCCTGGTCACCATTCAGTCGGACAATCTCTTCCCCCTGGCCCTGGGGCTGACCGCCTATCGCCAGGCATACTACACCCTCTGGGGGCCCCTGATGGCCGGCTACGTGATTGGCACCATTCCCCTGATTGTCCTGTTCGCCTTCACCAGCAAACTGTTCGTCGATGGTTTGTCCGGCGGCGCGCTCAAGCTATAGGCCCTAACGTAGCGAGCGCGTGCTTGAGGTGCCCCACCAGAGCGACGCGAGGCACCGCCCGATCCCTATCTTGGGTGCTGACACGCCTCATCGAAGATCAGCTTGGCAGCACCGATGTCCTCAACCGCGATGCCAACTGACTTGAACACCGTCGTCTCGGACATCGGACTCGGCTTCGTTCCCGCGAAGATCTCCCCGGCCTCCGCGTAGATTGG
>JANWHO010000162.1 GCA_025450375.1 Chloroflexota bacterium | reverse complement strand
TGCGATTACCATCCTCGACGCACTGTCCGGCGCGGTCAAGGCACGGATTCCGGTGGGACGCTGCCCGGACGCGCTCGCCTTCGATCCGCTCACCGCCCGGCTCTTCGTCTCGAACCACGAGGACAACCCGGTCAGCGTGCTCGATGCGGTGCGTGGGGTGCTGCGCACCCAGCGGGTCCATCTCCATCCGCACGCCTTCGCCGTGGACGAGCTGCATCACAAGGTGTTCGTGATCGCTCGATTCCCCCTGCGCGGTGGCGGAGATCCAGTTGTAGCAGGGACAGGCCATGTCCCTGTCCCTCTCTCCTGAAACACAGGCGGCAGCATCTCGTGAACCTGTGGCATTGGGGACGAACCCCGTGGGGTTCGTCCCATCCGCGGAAGCGGCGCGGCCCGGTTCAAGCCGTAGGCGCACCCTCGGCATAGGGCTGAAGCGCCGCATAAATCGCGAAGTTCCAGGGCGTGGGCGTTGAGCAGTCGCGCCCCAGGCGCACTACCGTGCCGTTGAGCGCCTCAAGCTCCAACCGATGGCCCGCGGCAAGGTCGTGGTAGAGCGAGCCGCGCGCCCACGGCTCAAAGCGTGCCGCCAGGGCCCAGCCACGCTCGACGCCGTCATCCGGGACGGCAATCCCGCCCGCCCGCGCGACCGCGGCCACTTCCTCCATCACGCCGCGCAACAACGTACCGCACGCGGGGGAGGCCAGGATCGCGCCGATTGGCAAGCGTGTCAGGGCGGTAACGCCGCTGAACGCGCAAATAAAGATGAACTTCTCCCACATGGCAACGCGGATATCGGTGTGTAACTCCGCTGGGATGCCCGCCTCCCCCAGCGTATTCCGCAGCCGCGTGGTGCGCGAGCTTGTTCCGCCGGCTACTTCGCCTAGCAGAATCTTCCCCAGGCCCGCTGTTTGCGCAATCACCCCAGGCTCCTCGATGGTGGAAGTGATCAACGCTACACCGCCAATGACGTGCGCCTGTCCAATCGCCGCCGCGATGCGCTCTACGGTATCGACGCCGTTCTGCAACGGCAGCACCACCGTGTCTGTCTCGATGAGCGGATGGAGCAACGCTGCCGCCTCGCTGGTGTCATAGGCCTTCACACAGAACAGCACCAGATCTACCGGCCCTACCTGGCTCGGGTCGTCCGTGGCCCGGACGGGTACGGTGAAGTCGCCGGCCAACCGTGACTTGATAGAGAGGCCATGCGCGCGCATGGCCGCCAGATGCGCGCCACGGGCGATAAAGGTTACGTCCGCTCCAGCATGGGCAAGCATGGCGCCAAAATAGCCCCCGGTCCCGCCAGCCCCCATCACCGCGATGCGCATGTGCGTGTTCTCCTCCTGGCGATCTACTCTAGTCGACAACCACCTGCGGCTGCTCATTCACGTGTAAGCGGAACACGTCGGGCCGCGCGTAGTGCCCTACCACGTCAAAGTCGTACTTGCCGCGCGCGATATCGCCCATGTCCAGATCGGCGGTCAGGATGCACTCTCCCACGAAGTCCGGACCCGCGAGCACCTGCCCGAGAGGGTTGATGATGCAACTCCCGCCTCGCGATAACACCGTCCGGGGGTCGTCTCCGAAGAGCGTGGCATAGTCCTCCGGATAGTCGGAGCGGCGGGCAAATTGGTTGCACGAGAGGACAAAGCAGCGGCCCTCGAGCGCGATGTGTTGCATCGTGGCGATCCACGTGTCGCGTCCATCCGCCGTGGGTGCGCAGTATAGCTGGATGCCTTTGGCATACATCGCCATGCGCAAGAGTGGCATGTAGTTCTCCCAGCAGATCACCGCGCCTAGCCGCCCGAATGGCGTGGCAAAGACTGGAAGGGTCGAGCCATCCCCGAAGCCCCAGACCAGGCGTTCGGAGGCGGTCGGCATGAGCTTGCGGTGTTTGCCCAGATAGCGCCCCTCCGGCGCGAAGAACAGAACGGTGCAGTAGAGCGTGCCGCCATCTCGTTCAATCACGCCGATGACCAGATACACCTCACTCCCCGCGGCGATAGCGGCAAGGGCGTCGACAGCGGGGCCGGGGACCTCTATGGCGCTGTCCCAATACCGGCGATACTCTTCACGGCCCTCGGACGTACGCGACCCCACGACGGCGCCAAAGCTCAGGCCCCTGGGGTAGGCCGAGACGAACGCTTCAGGAAAGACGATAAGTTTGGCTCCGCGACCAGCCGCGTCGGCGGTCAGGTCCGCCACCTTCGCCAATGTGCGCTCCCGGTCAAAGGCCACCGGGGCTGCTTGCACAACGGCGGCGCGGATAGCTGAGAGATCCCCTTCCATGGTTGACGCATCTTTCAAGGAGAACAAGAGGATTACGGTAGGCGCTTGACCAGCTTACAAGGGCTTTCCCCTGGGCGCTGTACCCGTCATACCATACACGATAGCAGCCTTGCGCTTCAACCAGATGACATCGTTCTCTCTCTGATGGCTCACGAGTTCAAAGCCACCAGACGCACGCCCTGGTGTGCCGACCCCCCCGCGCCATCAGTTTTGGACCTCAGCCGGAGGTTCCCGCGGCAGCCCCAATAAGAAGGGGGGCGGTCGTATGACCGCCCCCCATTTTCCTCGGTTCAGGTACTTTAGCTCAGTTCAGGTATTCCCGTAGATCGCCCTGCTCGCCTGACTGGCGCAGCCGGGTGAGGGCCGCCGTTTCGAGCTGGCGGATGCGCTCCCGCGTCAGACCAAAGGCCCCGCTCACCTCTTTAAGGGTCCGTGGGTGCCCATCGTTGAGGCCAAACCGCAGTTCGATCACTTTACGCTCGCGGTCCGGAAGGTCGCTCACCAGGCCCACCAGGCGGTCGTGGAGCATGCGCTGCTCCGCCATGTCGCTGGGGGAGATCGCGTCGGGATCCTCCACCACCTCGGCCAGGGTGGCGTCCTGGTCCTCGCCCATCACGCGCTCCAGCGAGATCGGCTGGTGGACCAGGCGGGCCATCTCCACAATCTTGGCCGAGGGCAAATGCGCGTCCTGCCCCTCCGGCAGTTCCACGCCGTCCTCCTCCAGTTGCGTGGTCTTCTGCAGGCGCGAAATACCCTCGGTAACGTGCACTGGCACGCGGATCGTCTGGCTCTGGTTCGAGATTGCCCGCGTCACCGCTTGGCGAATCCACCAAATAGCGTAGGTCGAGAAGCGGTGACCCAGCCTGTAGTCGAACTTGCGGGCGGCCCGAATCAAGCCGATATTCCCCTCCTGGACCAGATCCAGGAGCGAGAGCCCTTCATTCCGATAACGCTTGGCCACGCTGACCACCAGGCGAAGGTTCGACTCCACCATGATGTTCAACGCCTCCTCGTCGCCGTTCGCGATCCGCTCCCCCAGCTCACGTTCCTGGGCCGCCGTCAACAGGGGCATACGGCTAATGTCGTGCAGATACAGCATCGTGCTGTCTTCCGGCTGCGCCACGGCAGCCTGCTTCACCTCTAAGGCGGGTGCACTCATGATATCCTCATTTCTCCGGCATCCCTTAAGAAGTACCACCGGCAGGGCTGTCGTTGAGTGACGGCCCCATGCGCGGGATGCCCAGTATTCTTCTATTGATCTATACGGATAGGGGCCCTACTTGGATTACCTTAGAGCACCCAAAATATGTCAAACAACAAACATCCAGTCCTCGTCCTCTCTGGGCCTTCACGGGGAAGTAACCCAATGTGGTAGCATTCCGGCGGTCAAACGGTGAGCGAGCGGGAAACAATATGGAAAGCGTAGGGACGCGAGCCAGGATCGCGAACGATCTCACATGGTGATACGGGCCCTGATTACAGGGGCCACCGGGTTCGCCGGCGGTCATCTAGTGGAGGAGTGCATGGCCGCCGGCTACGAGGTCGTCGGCACCTCGTTGTCCCCGGTTCCCGCCACCGGCGGCCCGGCCGCCGTTACCCTGCGCCAATGCGATCTCGGGCGGCTGGAGGACGTGGAGGCCCTGGTGGCCGAGACGCGGCCGGATCGGGTTTTCCACCTGGCGGGCCAGGCCGCCGTGGGCGCCGCCTGGCATGACCCCGCCGGAACCTTCGCGGCAAACGTCTTCCTCACCCAGCATGTGCTGGAAGCCGTCCATCGACAGGCCCCCGCCGCGCGCGTCCTGGCGGTGGGCAGCGGCGAAGTCTACGGGGCCGTCGATCCGGCCCGAATGCCGGTGGTCGAGGAGGAGCCGTTCCGTCCCCTCAATCCCTACGGGGTGAGCAAGGCCGCCGCCGATCTCCTGGCGCTCCAGTATTTTCTGGCCTTCGACCTCCAGGTGGTGCGGGTCCGCCCGTTCAACCATATTGGCCCGCGCCAACGCCAGGGCTTTGTCCTGGCCGATTTCGCCGCCCAGGTGGCGGCGATCGAACGGGGCGAGGCGCCCCCCGTGCTGGCGACCGGGAACCTGGAGGCCGCGCGCGATTTTACCGACGTGCGCGACGTGGTCCGTGCCTACCGCCTGGCCCTCGAACTGGGGACGGCGGGCGCCGTCTATAACGTGTGCTCGGGGAGACCCACCTCGATTGGCGTCTTGCTCGACGCGCTCTTACAAGCCAGCCGCGTTCCCGTGCGGGTGGAGACCGATCCCGCCCTCTACCGTCCCGTCGACCGGCCGGAGATCTTTGGTAGTAACGCCGCGCTCCAGGCCGCGACCGGCTGGCAACCGAGTATTCCCCTCCACCAATCCGTCATCGATACGCTCGCCTATTGGCGGGCCGAACTGTAAGCAACGGCGAGGCCCGCGCGGGCCCGCCCCGATTTCCCTGGGAGGACATTATGCCAAACGCCTTGATCACGGGATTCACCGGCCAGGACGGCAGCTACCTGGCCGAACTGCTCTTGCACAAGGGCTACACCGTCTACGGCCTGGTCCGCCGTACCAGCGTGCTGGCCGACGAGCGGGTCCGTCATTTGCTTAACGATGTCGAGATCGTGGATGCCGACCTGCTGGATCAGCACTCGTTGGTGCAGGCCCTGCACCAGGCCAAGCCGAGCGAGGTCTATAACCTGGCCGCGCAGTCGTTCGTCCCCACCTCGTTCAGCCAGCCGGTGCTCACCGGCGAATACACCGCCCTCGGGGTCACCCGGCTCCTGGAGGCTATCCGCTATACCGACCGGAATATCCGCTTTTACCAGGCGTCCTCCAGTGAGATGTTCGGCAAGGTGTGCGAGGTGCCGCAAAGCGAGGCCACCCCGTTCTACCCACGGAGTCCCTACGGGGTCGCCAAGATCTACGGCCACTGGATCACGGTCAACTATCGCGAGAGCTTCAACATTTTTGCCTGCTCGGGTATCCTGTTCAATCACGAAAGCCCCCGCCGGGGCACCGAATTCGTCACCCGCAAGATCAGCCGGGGAGTGGCCCGGATCAAACTGGGGCTGCAAACCCACCTCTCCCTGGGCAACCTGGAATCCAAGCGTGACTGGGGTTTCGCGGGCGACTACGTGGAGGCCATGTGGCTGATGCTCCAGCAGGATCAGCCGGATGACTACGTGGTGGCCACCGGTGAAACCCACAGCGTGGCCGAGTTCGTGCAACTGGCCCTGGCCCACATCGGGATCGAGAACTGGCAAGACTACGTGCGCCAGGATCCGTCCATGTTCCGCCCGGCCGAGGTCGATCTCCTGGTTGGCGATGCCGAGAAGGCCCGGCAGGTGCTGGGTTGGCGGCCCAAAGTCGGCTTCCCCGAATTGGTCAGTCTGATGGTCGAGGGAGATCTCGCGCTCGAACGCGATCACATGCGATAGGTTCAGCCTTTACAGGCCCTCGAAGGGCATGGTAGCCTGAGCACGGTCCCCCGTACACCATGACCGACCACCCCTCAGCCCATTGGACGGTGCCATGACCGACCCACCGGACCGGCCGGCGCCGGCGATCGATCATGCGCGGCGGGAGGGCGAGAGCAGGCGCCTGGGGACTCCCCGCTCGCTCCGGACTACCGGCCGCCTTCCCTCGCTCGGCGCGGATCGTATCCGGCGCCGTTTCCCCCGCCCGCGGCTGCCCCGCACCGGGGTCTTTGCCTTTCTGGCCGTGGTGGGGCCGGGGCTGATCACCGCCAGCGCCGGGAACGATGCTGGAGGGATCGTCACCTATGCCAGCGCCGGGGCGGTATTCCGCTACAACATGCTGTGGGCCCTCATCATCACGGCGGTCAGCCTGATCGTGGTGCAGGAAATGTGCGCGCGCCTGGGCGCGGTCACCGGCAAGGGGCTGTCGGATCTGATCCGGGAACAGTTCAGCCTTGGGGCCACCAGCCTGGCCATGGCCTGCTTGTTGATCGCCAATACTGGGATCACGGTCTCCGAGTTTCTTGGCCTGGCGGCCTGCGCCCAAATCATCGGCATCCCCGCCTGGATCGCCGTGCCCCCCGTTACCCTGGTCCTCTGGTATCTGGTCACCCAGCGATCCTCCAGCATGATCGAGAAAGTCTTTGTCGCCCTCTCCTTCGTCTTCCTGGTCTATGTGGTAGCGGCCTTCAAGGGGACCAACTGGAGTTCCGTGCTCCACGACACGGCCCAGCCGCACATTGTCTGGACCAGCACCTATATCAGCGCCGTCGTGGCCCTGGTGGGGACCACGATTAGCCCCTATATGCAGTTCTTTGTTACCTCGTCCGTGGTCGACAAAGGGATCTCTCCCCGCACCTATGCTTTCACCCGCGCTGACGTGATCATCGGTTCGCTCTTCGCGATCGCCGTGGCGGGATTCATCATTATCGCCACGGGGACGGCGCTGTGCAGTGTCCACGGCTGCCCCGCCGGGAACAGCAACATCAGCCAGCCCCAGCAATTCGCCGTGGCCCTCAACTCGGTGGCCGGGAACTCGGCCGAGACGCTGTTCGCGATCGGGCTTTTCGGGGCCGCGATGCTGGCGGCCGGGGTGCTGCCGCTCTCCACCGCCTACGCGATCTGCGAGACCTTCGGCCTGGAGAGCGGCACCGAGAAATCGTTCGCGCAGGCGCCGATCTTCAACAGCATTTTCACCGGCACGATTGTCATTTCCACCCTGATCGCGATCATACCGAACCTGCCGATCGTCCCAGTGCTCCTCAATCTGCAAGTGCTGAACGCCCTGATGCTGCCCATTCTGCTGATCTTCATCATTCGCCTGATCAACAATAAGGATCTGATGGGGAGCTACCGGAATGGACGGCTGTTTAACCTGGTCGCCTATGCCACGGTGGCGATTCTGATCGGGCTGAGCCTGCTCTATCTGGCGGGCCAGGTCGGGATCGGACCGGCCGCCCGATAAAGCGGCGCCCGTCCCTACAACGGCGCCGCCAGATGCTCGGTTATCACCAACGAGGCGGCCCCGATAATCTTCACGTTCGCCTCGATCAGGGCCGGCGCCACCCGCACCCGTGCCCGCGCCGGCTCCAGGACCGACCGCGTGCCGGCAGCCAGGACGCGGTCGAAGAGCTCTCCTTCCCGAATGATCGGGCCGCTGAGCACCACCAACTCGGGATCCCAGTTCGCCACCGCGTTGGCCACCACCAGGCCCAGGTACTCCGCCGCGTGCTCCAGCAGCTCGCCGGCCAGCGGGTCGCCGGCTTGGGCGGCGGCCGCCAGGCCACCGGGGGTCCAGGTTTCCGGCTTCCCGGCCAGCAGTGAGGCGCGCCCGGCCGCCAGCGCCTCGCGCACCCGCCGCTCCAGGCCAACCTCGGACGCGAAGACCTCCAGGCATCCCTGGTTCCCGCAGGCGCAGATCGGCCCTCCCGGCTCGACCGTATTGTGCCCCAGTTCCCCTGCCGCCCCATGCACCCCGCGGTACAGGTGTCCCTCCAGGATCACCGCTCCGCCCACCCCCGTACCGGCGTCGAGAAACACCGAGGTGTTCGCCCATCGCGCCGCCCCATACTGGTGCTCCGCCAGGGCCAGAGCGCGGACCTCGTTATCGACCAGCACCGCGCCGCCCAGCCGTGCCTCCATCATGGCGCGCACCGGCACATCCCGCCAGTGAAAGTTGGGGGAGAAGAGAATGACGCCTTCCGGCCACCGCACCATCCCCGGCACGGCCATCCCGATTCCCAGGAGTTGGGCGGTCGGTACGTCACGGGTCACTCGACGGGCCAGTTCCGCCGCCAAATCCAACACAGTGGCGGGATCGACGCCACCCGGCACGGGCACCCGGTGAACCTCGCGCGGTGTACCGCCGAGATCCACCAGGGCCGCGCTTACCTCGCGCAAGTCGAGATCGATGCCAAGAGCCAGACGTGCCTCGGGGACAAAGGCCAGGCCCCGGGGCCTCCGGCCCACGTTGCCGGTTACGGCGGCGCCAACCTCCTTGACCCACCCCTCGCGCGCCAGGTGATCGACAATGCCGGAAACGGCGGCGGGACTAAGGCCGGTTTGGCGGACAATCGCCGCCCGCGACAGGGTCGGTTGGGTCCGCACCAGGTTCAACACCAGGGCCCGATTCGCCTGTTGCATCAGGCGGCCATCCACTTTGCCTTTGGCGGAGCGCATGGCGGTCATTATACGACGCGCGGCCCCGACCGGGTAGGAGAGCACGCACCTCTGCCTGGGAGCGCGAGCGTCTCGCTCGTCCCCGTCGGGACCAAGTCGGACTAGCCAGCCCAGCACTAGGTCAATATTGACTGGTTGGCCATTCGTTCGGCGTCCTGGATGTGGGCGGCGGCGTTTGGCATCGCGGTGCTCTATGTCGGCAGCACGATTCTGACCCCGCTGTATCCGATCTATCGCCGTGAATTCGGGTTCTCGGAACTGGTCGTCACCGAGATCTACGCGATCTATGTCGTCGGCAATCTCACCGTGCTGTTCGTATTTGGACGGCTCTCGGATCAGATCGGCCGCCGCACGACCCTTCTGGCCCTGGGCATCACCGTCCTCAGCGCGCTGTGCTTCCTGCTTGCCAAGGGAACCATCTGGCTCTTCCCGGCGCGGATCTTGAACGGCTTTGCCGCCGGCCCCGGCCCGCTGATCCTCGCGGAGGCACGGCATTCAATGATCCTGCTGGTGGGCGCGACCATCATCAGCGGCGCGGCGATGGCAATAGGATATTGTGGAAGCCCGCGGATCATCAACCGGATCGCGCCCGAGGAACAGCGGGCCGATGTCGTGTCGAGTTATTTGCTGGTCTGCTATTCCGCCAACTCGCTGCCGGTAATCGGGGT
>JANWHO010000161.1 GCA_025450375.1 Chloroflexota bacterium | reverse complement strand
GGTGAGCCAAAACAGCCCCACCCCGTGGCCGGTGCGGGCCTGGCCGCCCGCCTGCGAGATGACGGACGTACCCCGCGCGATCACCACCTTGGCGGGCCCCAGCCGCGGAGAGCCACGGCGCTTATAGAGTTGCCAGGCGGAATAGATCGCGACCCCAAACACCGCCAGGGCGCCAAAGATGTTCAGGACGATCACGAATGCCTTCCCTGAGTTGGCGGTGTACACGTCCGGATTGGTTCCCGGGCCGCCGTTGAGCTGATGGAGCACCTGGAAATTGACCGGGTTTGTCAGGAGCACGATCGTGCCCGCCACGCACAGCAGCGCCACGATAGTAACCACCCAGCGAGCCCGTTCCTTGGCGGCATCACTCCGCGATATGACCAGAATGCTGCCAAGCCCTAGCAACGGGGCGGTGAGCAGGGCGCCGAACACATAGTACAGACGGAAGGCCAGTTCTGATTTGTCGGCCGCCAGAAAGATCACATAGGCCAGGGAACCGGCCACCGCCGTGGCCAAGGACAAGGCCCAGGCAAACTGATACGGGCGGCGGCGCTGTACATACTGACGCGCGACCACCAGGAAAAACACACTGCTGACCACGAAGACAATGAACGGATAACCCATCGCCGGAATCCCCCTCACCGCGAACCAATGGCCGTCTGGCCGGGGCGGGGCAGCCGCCAACCAGCGTCTCGCTCAGGGTACCACGTTTGGCCGGGCCGTCTCAGCCGCCGCGCGCGCCCGAACTCATGGGGCCGGCAGGCCGACTGGGCGCGGTTGGGCGATGGAAGAACACCGCCAGTCCCACGCTCAAGAAAAGAGCCCAGACCAGCACCTGCAAAAGCGATGGCGAGGAGGCGTAGCCCACCAGCCCATGGAGGATGTCGCCAAGATTGCTGTTGTCGGGGAGCAAGCGGGTGGTATCCCAAACGGTCAGACTCCCTCCCGGCAGCACGCCCAGCTCCTGGAGGTTCTGGACCGCGTCCGCCAGCAAGCCCGCCGCCACGACCATCAGGAGGGCCCCCATCACATTGAAGAAGCGCTTGAAGTTCAGGCGAATCCCCATGCGGAATACCGCTATGCTGATCACCGCGGCCAGCCCCAGCCCGAGCAGCGCTCCGCTGAGCAGCGACGCCCAACTGCTCTTAAAGGCGATCGCCAGGAGAAAAATCACCGTTTCGATGGACTCGCGGCCCACGGTGACAAATGCCAGGGACGCCAGTCCGAAGGCCGAGCCGCCGGCGATTGCCTCACCCATCCGCGCTTTCAGATCTCCGGAAAGACTCCGGCTGTTCCGGCGCATCCAAAAGGTCATATAGGTGAGGACCACTACGGCCACGACGAAGGTACCGGTCTCGAACCACACCTGAACCGTGGAATTGATGAAGCTATCGCGCGCCAGGGCATAGAGTGCTACTCCAGCCACCGCCGAGCAGGTCAGAGCCGCCAGCGATCCGAGCAGCACCACCCGGACCAGGTCGGGGCGTCCGGCTTTGATCAGGTACGTACACATGATCGTCACGATCATGCTTCCTTCGATACCCTCGCGCAAGAAAATCAGCAGGCTCGCCAACATCTACGTACTCACCTCGCGAGTCATCACGCCCCGCCCGCCCGTACCCACACCTTGTGGGCCAGGTCGGCGCCCACCGCCACTGTTCGATCCCCGAGATCCACCGTGAGCGCGCCCCCAGGCTCCCGTTCCCTTACCATAAGCTGAGCTCCGGGCCGCATCCCTTTCTGACCCACATAGCGCAGGAGAGCGGTTTCGTCCTCCACCACCTCGGAGACACAAACCACCACCAAACTCTGGCCATCGGCGGCATCGGCCAGGCGGAAGGCTCCCTGACCGCGGAGATAAGCGGCCGCGTCGGGCACACCGCCGGGAATTGGGTTGCCGTGCGGACAGGTGGACGGGTGATCGAGTACCACATCCATCCGGGTTTCAATCTCGGGGGTGATCCCGTGCTCCAGGTGGTGCGCTTCCTCATGGGCGGTTATCCAGTCCAGCCCCAGTACTTCCAGAAGAAAGCGTTCGGAGAGCCGGTGACGGCGCAGGGCTGCCTCCGCCCGAGTCCTCCCCTCCTCGGTCAATGAGATCGCCTTCCGTTCGTCGCGGCGGATTAAGCCCTGCTGCTCCATCCGGCCCAGAATAGTGGCCACATTGGGGGCCGAGACATTGAACTTCTGGGCGAGGCGGGCGGCAATCACTTCATCACCTTCCATGGTGACGTTGTAGATAGTCTCCAGATATTCGGCGGTTACGCTGCTCATCATCCTCGCGTCCGGTGACCTAAACTACGCCCTTGGTGCGCGCTCCCTTCATCATAACCAGGATCTCAACACTTCGCAACATGGGTTAACAAGTCCTCTTAACCCATACGTGAGTGGATCCAGATCACCCCGCCTCGAATTCCTCCCGGCTAATCACCTTGCAGCGTTCTCCCGTGCTGCTGACCACCCGAAACGCGGAATCGAAGGTAAGATGCACGTACATCAGATTCTGGCAGCCCGAGCCCAAGATCTCTTTATGGAGGGTGGGAGTGGCCCGCCCACCGTCATCGGCGTATTCCTGGCTGATGTCGGTGTTCCGGTTTGCCCGCGCATGTATCTTCTCGCCGCACTTGTCGCACCGCACGTAGACATGGATGCCATCGCGGTCGCCTCCTTCCGCTGGGCGCCGACCGCCGCCAAATAGTTTCGCCAGAAACCCCATGCCAAATCTCCTTCCAGCACCTACAATCGGAGCGCGTTTTCCCAGACCTCGGCCAATAATGGTACAACGTGGGCGAGATGCTGGAACTAAGCCCGGGAAAGGTGAGGCGAAGCACCGTGGATAGTTGGGAAAGCTCTCGCCGCGGCCGCCGGCGGCGGCGGATGCGTTGGCGCCGGTATGGGACCGTCGCGGCGGTGGCCGTGATAGCCGTTGCCGTCTATCTCTTGCCTGGTGTCGCGGTCACTAATCATGGGGCCCAGGAATTGATTGGCGGCCGGGACGACACGCGGAGTCTGCTCTTGCCGCTCGGTTTGTTCATTCTGGGGATGGCCGGTTTGGCCGCCTGCCTCCGGTGAGCCGCCTACGCCGGCTACCCCTCCTCCTAATCCTCTGTGTGGCCGTGCTTCTCCTGGGAGTGGCGGGCAGTTCCGCGGGACCGAACGCGCCTTCGCTGGCGACTCAAATCAAGACCCTCACCGCCCAGGTACATACCCTCCAGGCCCAGCTACGGGCGCTCCGACGGACCCGGGCCCTACCCGGCCCGCAAGGACCGCCCGGGCCGCCGGGTGTGCCTGGGATCGGCGGCCCGCAAGGGCCAAGCGGTATGACCGGGGCCACCGGGCTTTCCGGCCAGCAAGGACCGCAAGGCCCGGCGGGACCGGCCGGTCCCGCTGGGGCGCAAGGGCCGCCAGGTCCACAGGGAGTGCCAGGCATCGCGGGGGCATCGGGGCAGGCCGGATCGGGAACAACCTCCTCGCCTACCCTGCCCTTGACCTCGGGACACAGCGAAAGCGGGGACGTGGGGATCACCTATCTCGCCTCCGTGGCTCAGGACGAGGAGGGCACGGCGATCACTTTCCTCACTCCTCTGTCCGCGCCGCCTGGGTCCGTCCAGTTCGCGGGCTCGGGCGGATGCGGGGTCGCCGGCACCGCGCCGCCCGGAACGCTTTGCCTGTATCCCGGGCAAGCGATAAATGTGCTCCGAGCGGTCACCATCGCCAATGATGCTGGATCGCCGGCGGCGAACACCGCCGACCGGCTCGGTTTCCTCCTCCAGGTCACGTCGACAAACCAGGGTCTGGTCAGTTGGCACGGAAGCTATACCTACACGGCGCCGTGATAGACAGCTTCCCCCCAGGGGCATATACTGGAAGCACGGCGGGAATGACCCTTTACGCCTTACGACTACGGGAAACCCAAGGTAGAGTTGCCATGCCGCTTTTCAAGAATCTCCAGGAAAATTCGCTGTACTGGCGGTATCGCTTTCTCACCAAGCGGTGGTTGGCGGCGCGCCGGTGGTGGCGCGAGGTGCGCCAGCCTCGTGGGCAAGGGAGGGTGACCCCAATCCGGGGCCGTGGCATGGCCGCCTTCACGCCCTACGCCGGCGCGGCGCGGTCGGATGTCCGCCGAGGCGCGGCCTTCGTCCTGGCCATGGCCGCCGTCTGGACCGCTCTGGACCTCACCACGCTGTCCCAGGGTAGCCTGATCATTGGACTGGCGCGGATTGCCACCCTCGCCCTGGTGGCTGTTCTGTTCTCCCGCTTCTGGTAGGCGGTGGGGCCGCTCCGCATGCGCGAGGTGCGGCTGTTCGGTAAGCCCGGTTGCCACCTGTGCGAGCTTGCCGAGGATCTGCTGGAGGATCTGCGGGAGGAGTACGGTATCTCCGTGCTCAAGATTGACATCACCTCCGACCATACGCTCTTCGATCGCTACCGTTACGAGATTCCTGTCGTGGCCCTGCCGAATGGCGCATCGATTGGCGGCCGGATAACCATTGACCAGATCCGCTCCCTATTGGTGAGCTGAGCCAGCGAATCAGCCTACCGCCGCTTCGATGCGGACCAGGGCGCCCGCGACCTTTCCCATCGGCGCCACATCCGTGCAGCGCCCCGCGTACATCAGGAATGGCCCCGTGGGCTCGGCGGGAAAGACGTGGAGCGGAACCCTGGCTCGCGCCACCATCACCCCATCGTCCACCGGATGGAAGGAGGCCAGGGTGACCGGTACGCCATAGCGATCGCCCAGACTGGCCAGCCCAAGGCAGTAGCGGGCTCGCTTGCCATCCAGCCCGGTGGCCACGGCCTCCACGGTAGCGCCGGGAATCAGCACCCCCACCGGGCGGCCGTCATGCAAGATCCGCAGGGCTGGACCCGACCCACGTGCCTGCCCGCCGCATAGCAGGGCGGTCAGCATCAGCGCCAGGATTACCGCCCCTACCAAACGCATCATGCTTAGCATCCGTCTCCTCCATCCATGAAACTTTGTGTCTCATTTGGCTCTTCCTCTACTTTAGAACACAAGTTCTAACTGTCAAGCAGGGATGGTGGAGAACTAAAAAAAATGGCCCCTCGGCATGAAATTGGTCGAGGGGCCTTTGAGGCGCGGGAGGTGAGGTCTTGTCTAGCCGTGCAGCAAAAACTCCACGTGGGTGGGGGCGCCATTGCGCACGCTGTACTGGGTGTGGTGAATGGTTACTTGCCTAGGCGCCTCACCCTCGATTTCCAGGCTCAACACCATGGTCGCCGACAAGCTGCGCTGCAAGCGGCCGAAGGCATGCGCGTCCAGTTCCAACGCCTGGGAGGGGACATTCGAGCCAAAGAAGTTCGCGGGCAATACGCCCGTCTTCCGCAGGTTCTTGACTTTTCTTCCCGTGATCTCGCGCTTACGGGCCTGAATAACAATCTGTGCCATCCTGTACTTTCCTATCCAATGCGCGCGGACCAGGGGCCGCGCCGAACTTTCAACCACATGCAAGTATCCCGGTTAGAGCCCTGGCGGTCAACAGCCATCCGAGGCGCCAACTGGAATTGCGGCCCCGGTCCCCTCCCAGCTACACTTCCCCCATGGTCGAACCTCAATTGCTCAGCCTGGAAGAAGCGGCCGCGCGCGCCGGCGTGAGGAAGCGCGATGTGCGCCGCCTGGTGATTGATGGCAGACTACCCGCCGTCCGCGCCGACGGACGCTGGCGAATCGCCGCGCCTGACCTTGATCGCCTCCTCGCCAAAACCACATCCGAAACCTCTATCGCCCACCCGGAAGTGGCCGAACCCGCTCCTGGTGCTCGTCCGGTCAGTGAGCTATCGGTCCTCATCGACATGCTACGCGATCGGGATCGCCAACTGGGCGAGTTGCAAGACGAGCGTGCGCAACTCAGCAGCCAGATCGGCTTTCTCCTTGGCCGACTCTCGGAGCGCGAGGAGCACATCCATTCCCTTGAGCAGGCCCTTCTGGCGGCTGGCACCGCGATCCAGGAGACCGTCGAAACCGCGGCTGCAATCACCCCGCTGGGGGACGGCCGCATATCCCTTCCCATGCACCTGCCCGCCCTTGCCGCGCCGGACTCTCCCGAGATGCAGCTCACGGGAGAGAGCGCCACGACTCTGGAGAGCACCCCGCAACTTCCCCCCGCCTCAGACCGATTACCCAATCCGGACGGCGCAACGCCCCGTTTCCCGGCCGACGCCCCGCTCCGTTCACCAGTGAAAAAGCGGAATTGGCTGGCCGTGCTGATCTGGGGCTCGCCCGACCCTTGAGTCATCCGCCTTGCCGCTCATCCCAAAATGCCGGCGAGGTCGTGACCTAAGGGTCCGGGATCAAGGAAGGGCGCCGGCACAACCTGCCGTACGATCCCACCACGGTCAATGAGCACACTCTGAGGGAGATCGGTGACACCGTAGTGTTGAGGGCCCACGGCCCCCGAGGGATCGAGCAGCATCGGGTAGGTTACCCCCCGCTCGCTGACGAAAGCGGCCACGGACTGCCCGTCATCCTTCTGCTCATCCACCCCCAGAATCACCAGTCCCTTGTCGCGATTGGTCCGCCAGGCGGCCTGCAAGAGACCAACCTCATGACGGCACGGTGGACAACTGACACCCCAAAAGTTCAGCAAGACGGGATGCCCACGCAGGGCCGCCAGATGCACGGTCTGCCCCGTTACCGTGGTCAAGGTAAAGTCCGGCGCCGCCTTTCCCACCAGTCCCGATCCGCTCCCCGCCGGACGAAGAACGAGGTAGGTTGCCACAAGGACCCCGATTACGGCGAGCCCGGCCGGCCACCAACCGAGCAGCGAATGGGCAGGCGTCCTCGGCGCGACCAGCCCTTCAGCCGTGCGCGCGCTTCCAGTCCGCTCCTCGGCCGCATTGTCCATCGTCACCACCCTCCCTCTCCAGTGTAGGGCATCAGGGCGGGAAAGCGCCTCCCGGCGGGAATGTTGTGAGTGCTTCCTTGCCTATCTTGTCAGCCAGGGCAATGCTCCTACCAGGCCCGCGCCACCTTCTGAAACAGAGTGACAAACTCTGGTCCGCATTGCCAACCGAGCGCCTTCACGAACGCCCAACCGGCAATGCGAGCAGGGTCCAAGCCAAGGTCCGCCGCGAAGCGATCGATCAGCTGCCGGAGTATCGCTACCGCATCGTCAGCCTGGATCACAAAACGGGCTCGATTATACAGCCATTGGGCCAGGTCGTAGGCGGGTTCGCCAACCAGCGGTTTTGGATCGATAATCAGCCAGGGTTCCCGTCGCGCAGCCAGGACGTTTCCGGGATGAAAATCGCCGTGGAGCAGCACGCTCCGCGGTTGACTGGAGGCGAGTTCTCGCCCCCGCGCGACCGCTTCGGCGACGGCTTCCCCGTCGTAGTCCGCCGTGGCCGTAATGCGCGGCAAGTCGTCCCACCAGTTCGCGACAAAGTCCGACAAGGACATGAAAGGCGCGCTTGGATCGGGTTCCCGCCACATGCGGGCCAGCATCCGGGACGCAACGGCATTGCCTTCCTCTTCAGCCAGGGACCACAGGTCCGTCCCAGGGAGACAGCGCTCCAGCAACAGGGAGAAACCATCCTCGGACGCTTGCAGAAGGCGCACGGCCCCACGACCGTCCAGGCACCGGAGGGCTTGGGACTCGAAGCGCGACTGGGCATGAGGGATACCGATCTTGAGGACGGCCTCGGATCCGTCTCCAAGCTCGACCGGTGCGACCCAGGAGACGGCCCCGCCATGATCGAAGGCGGGGCCGACCCGAAAGTCCCACTCCTGCTCCAACTCCGCGATACGTTCGGGCAGGTGAGCGAGCCATCGAGTTCCTTCGGCACCTGAGAGTAGACTAGGTGGGTGCTGGAAAGCGGGGATGAGAAGGCTCACTCAGTTTCTCCTTCTTCTTGAATTGACCGCTGAAGATCTAGTGTTGTGTATCGTTGGTCCCCGCCTCCGCGTAGCTCGCCAGGCTGTCCAGCGACGCCGCGTCCGCCAGGGGACCGAAATTGTAGGCCCGGAGGATGCCGTGATCGTCGATAGAGAAGCTGTCCGGGAGGCTGGCAACCGTATAGTTGATCGCCGCCTGGCCGATCAGATCGCGCCACACGGTCAGGCCGCCCAACTGATGGCTGGTCAAATAGCGGCGGATCGTGCCCGCGTCTTCCTGGCGATCGAGGGCGACCACTACCAGATGGGGATGCGCCCTCGCCAGGGCCAGAAGCAAGGGAAGCTCGCCCTGGCAGTCGGCACACCCAGTGGTCCAGAAGTCCAGCACCACCGCCTTACCTCGGAGATCCGCCAGCGAGACCGCTCGGCCGGAGAGATCCACGGCCACGAATGGGGGCGCCGGATGACCGAGCATGATCGCGGGAACGGCATCCGCGCTGGCCGCGCCGTCGCCTACGTAATAGATAATGTGCGCGTGCCCCACCAAATGGTCCAACCAGGCCGGATCACCGAGCACGGTGGCTACTCGGTCCCGCAGCACCGTATGACGCGCCACTCGGCTGAGATCGGCCATCGTCATCCCAGCGGTTCGTAGCTGATGGGTCAGTCCGACCGAACCGCCGACGGCCCTGGTCAGACGTGCAACCTCTTGTGCTACCTCGGTATCCGAAACGGTCACCCGGTGGCGGGCGGCCACGGAGGCGATCACCGTCTCGGCAATCGCCTCCTGGACCGCGTCGTCGCGCAGGAGGCGGGCGATCGTTTTCCCGGTAGGGGAGTGGGGGGGAGCGTACGGACCGGCATACGCGCGGGTCGCCACCGCCAATTGCCAGTCATACGTCCGCATCGGCACCGGAATCCCGTTCACCACCGCCGCCAAAGCATCCTGGTGCCGGCTCGGCGGCGCGGGCGTCTGATGGCGCGAGCCATAGGCGACCAGGGCCAGCAACACGACCAGAAGAATTGCCGGTCGCCGGAGCGAGGGGCGATTGGCGAAATTGATCGTCGGCTTTTCCACGCGCCCCCCTTGATTCAGTAGGTTGTTAGTGCTAACGTATACCATGCTCAGGGGATAGACCAAGGATCAGATACAATATGTAGGGGGTAGGTGAGGTTCAGGAGTTTTCGACATCGTGAAATGTCCGTATTGCGGCCACAACGATTCTCGGGTCATTGATTCGCGCGAAACCGAGACGAAGACCGGAGGCAGCATCCGGCGGCGACGTGAGTGTACCAGGTGCGCGCGGCGCTACACCACGTATGAGCGCATGGAACACGTCGGCCTGTCGGTGGTCAAGAAGAGCGGGCAGCGTGAAGACTACGACCGTGAGAAACTGCGCCGGGGGGTGGCCACCGCCTGCCACCGGCTGCCCGTGCCGACAGACGCGGTGGACAACGTGGTGGACGACGTGGAGGCGGAGCTGTTCCGCCAGGGATCGGCGGAGGTCACCAGCGCCCTGATCGGAGAACTGGTGATGACCAAACTTCGAGCGCTTAACCCGATTGCCTATCTGCGCTTTGCCTCGGTCTATCTCAGCTTCACCACCATGCGCGATTTACAAGACGCCATCGACCGGGTGAGTCTCGACCCGCCCAGTCTCTAGAATCGGGCGCGGCCGACCGCAACCGCGCGAATGTACCAACCAACCAGAACGAGGGAGGATAGGGGACCGATGATCGTGGAGCGCAAAAAGGGACAGTGGTCCGAAAGCGCGGCGCGCGTGCTGAAGGAGCGCTACCTCTGGCGGAAAGACGGCAAGCTTCTGGAGGATGAGGACGGCATGTGCGCCCGCGTGGCCCGTGCCGTGGCGGAGGCCGAGCGGACCTGGGCCGCAAGCGACGCGGAGGTGGACCGAGTCGCCGAGCAATTCTCCCAGGTGATGCTCGACCGCCAATTCATGCCCAATTCTCCTACCCTGATGAACGCGGGGAAGAACAACGGGCAGCAACTCTCCGCTTGCTTCGTGCTCCCGGTCGGCGACAGCCTGCCCGAAATCTTCGACGC
>JANWHO010000160.1 GCA_025450375.1 Chloroflexota bacterium | reverse complement strand
CGCCGAGGCGGAGCCGGAGGATCTCCGGCGCTATCTGCCCTTCTATATCCAGGAGCAGTTCGCGACCTTCCTGCGGGAGCGCGAGCCCGAAGTCCTGGCCCACGCCCAGGCGGCGGTACGCGAAGCGGGCCTGGAGAACTTGCCTGCCCTGGCACTGACCGTTCGCCCTCCCGCTCCCGGCCTACATCCTTTCGTGGCCCCGGATTTTCTTGAGGATAGTCTGCTTCTTACCACCTTCCTGACCGTGATCGGCCTGACGCTCCGCCCGATCATGTCCACCATGATGATGACTCTGGGTCCCATGTTGAGAATGCTCACCCGCCAGATGCGCGAGCAGGATGAGCGCGGGGCGCTTGTTCGGGCGGCGCAGGCGTCCGTCATGCAAGCAGCCGCCATTCTGGAGCGGCAAATCGCCCCCGCCTTCACCACCGCCACCGAGGCGCTCACTCTCGCCGGCCCGCCGGCGCCGCCCAGGCTGGTCGAGACGGTCGACGATAGCGCCGGCCGAGCGCGCGTGGAGGCTCTCCTCCAATCCCTGGATGCGCGTACGGACTCAAGCATGCGACAATAGTACGACTGGGCGTCGGAATCATAGAACTGGCGCCAATGAGAGGATAAGGATGACCGCACAGGTTGAGGGTTACCGAGACTTCGCCGAGGTACGGGGCGAGGTGGTCGAGGAGTTACGAGAACTGGCCGCGCTCAATCGGGGATTGGGGATGGAGGACGGCGCCGACCAATTGGGTGAGCTGGCGGATCGGGTGCAGGCCGGGGTCTTCCGCGTCCTGGTTCTGGGGGAATTCAAACGGGGGAAGTCAACCCTGATCAATGCCCTCCTGGGCGCCAATCTCTTGCCCGCCAACGTGACTCCGACCACGGCCCTGTTGACCCTGATTAAATATGGCCAGGACGTGGAAATCGAGTTGATTCCCTTCCATGGAGCGCCGCAAAAGGTGAGCCCGGAGGTTCTGGCCGAGACTTTGAGCTTGTCCAATGATGAGGAAGAGAATCATCGGCGCCAGGCTACCTACAAGATGGTGGAGGTTCATTACCCTTCGCCGCTCTGCGAAAACAATGTCGAGATCGTGGATTCGCCCGGTCTGAACGAATCCACGATGCGGACCGAAATCACCAGTGGGTATATTCGCCAATCGGACGCCGCGATCTTCGTTCTGTCGGCTACCAACTTTGCCAGTCTCACGGAATTGGAGTATCTCAACACCCATATTTTGGGCAAGGGTCTCACCCACATTTTCTTCGCGATCAATCAGTACGACCGGGTAATCGACGACGCCGACGATCCGGCGGGCGACACCAAGGATCTCACGGCCATGGCCGAACAGCGGCTAGGGCCTTTGACTCGGGTGAATGGCCGCGATCTGGGCCGCGAGCGCATGTTCTTTGTCAGCGCCAAGCCGGCCCTCCGCGCCAGACTGGATCACGACCAGGCGGGCCTTGAACGTTCGCGTCTGCCGGCGCTCGAAGGGGCCCTGGAGCGGTTCCTGGCCCGCGAACGCGGCAAGGTGGCCCTGGAGCGGCCCTTGGCTCAGGCCAGCCAGGCGGTGGATGACGCCCGCCACGCCATAGCCTTCCGGCGCGCCACCATGGAAATGGACCTGGCCACCCTGGAGCAGCGGGTCCGCGAGGTGCAGCCGCGCTTCGAGGAGCTGCAAGACCACAAGCGGCGCATCCTTCGGACCATCGAAGCAGGCGAGCAGTTAGTCGGGAAGTCGGTCGAATTGAGTTTCCGCCAGCGCGTCGCCACCATGGAGGACGGGATGCTTGAGGCCGCCATGGCGCTCAAGATTTCACCCCAATGGAATCCGGCGCGAATCCGCAAGGAGATGGCGGAAGGGATCAACCAATACATCGAACGCGAATTGCAGGGCTGGGCGGATCAGACCGGCAAGGATCTGGAGGAGCGCCTGAACCAACTCACGCAGGATATAGGCCCTGATGCCGCCACCATTGACGCGGAGTTGAAGCGCATTCGCATTCAGGTGTCGGGAGGCGTGCTGCCGGAGGAATCCGAGTTGCAAGGCGATCCCAAACGGGTGATGGAGACCATTCTCTCCTATGGCGGTGGCATGCTGGGCGACTTTGGGGTGGTCCTCCGCGGCGGCAGCGGTTGGCTGCAAAGCGCCATGCGGATTATCGCGCTCCAGCTTGCCGCCACCGTGCTTCTGGCGGCGATCGGCTGGGCCACCAGCCCGCTGTTCGTGATCGGGACCGTGGCCAGCGCCGTTGCCCTGGGGGTGGTGAACCGGCGCAACACCATGGAACGGAATATGAAGGAAAAGATGGCGGAGACGGCGCGGGCCGAATTGCACAAACTCCCCGCCAAAGCCCTCCCGAATATGCTCCTGGAAGTCCACAAGACCTTCGAGGCGTTCCGTTCCTCGGTGGAACGGGGCATCGATGTGATGATCGGCAACGTACGCGATACCATTGATTCCGCCCTGGCGGATCGGCGGGCCAAGGAGGGAGAGCAGGCGCCCGAGCTGGAACGAATCGCCGACATTGAACTTGGCCTTACCCACCTGGAGGAGCGGATGGCGGCCAGCAAGGCGCGGTTTGGCGGCTAGCGTTCCGCCGCTTCGTACAGGGCGTTACGAATCGAGGTAACGTCCTTGCGGATCTGGACGTTCTCGTTCTTGAGCTCGTACGTGATCTTGTCCACTCCATGGATGATCGTGCTGTGGTCCCGCCGCCCGAGATATTCGCCGATCCGGGGCGTGGAGGCATTGGTTTCCTCGCGGAGGAGATACATCGCCACCTGCCGAGGGAGTGAGATGGCGCGCTCACGCGAGGGACCGAGCATATCCTTCCGATCGACCCGGTAGTAGCGGAGCACCGCCTCCAGCACCTGATCGAGGCTGGGTTGGTTGCGCTTGGCCCCCGCGTTCATGGGGTCCAGGGCGCCCGCCGCCATTTCGATGGTAATGGGCACGTTCTGCACGGCCGCCATGTAGGTTACACGCTGGAGCGTCCCTTCCAGTTCGCGCACGTTGCTCTGGACGTGTCGTGCGATATAGTCCAGAACGTTCCGCGGCACTGGGACTGGTTGCAACTCTGCCTTGGCCTGGAGAATCGCGATCCGATGCTCCAAGTCTGGGGGTTGCACATCCGCGATCAATCCCCACTCAAAGCGCGAGCGGAGACGATCCTCCAGGGTCGTCATCGCCTTGGGATGGCGGTCGCTGCTCATCACAATCTGCCGCTGTGCTTCGTGCAAGGAGTTGAAGGTATGGAAGAACTCTTCCTGCGTACTCTCCTTGCCGGCGATAAATTGCACGTCGTCGATCAGGAGAATATCCACCTCGCGGTACTTACTGCGGAACTCCTCGGTGCGAGACTTCTGAATCGCCCCGATCATCTCGTTCGTAAAGGTCTCGGAGGTGATATAGAGAATCGAAAGATGCGGGTGGTCACGCAACGCCTGATGGCCAATCGCGTGAAGAAGATGGGTCTTCCCCAGACCCACCGGACCATAGATGAACAACGGGTTGAAGCGTTTGGCCGGATTGTCGGCCACGCTGACGCACGCCGCGTAGGCGAACCGGTTCCCCCCGCCCTGCACGAACGTCTCAAACACGTACCGGGGGTTTAACTGTGGGATCGCCAGCTTGCCCGCTGGGGGCGCATCGTTCACCCAGCCTTGCGAACCGATGCTCGACGACGCACTGGAGCTATGCCCGTTCCGCGGCGCGTTCCTGGGCCGGGCGGTGCCGTCATTCGCCTCCTCGCCGATCACCGCATAGGCCAGTTTCAGCTTCTCATAGCCGAGAACTTGCAAGGCGCTTTTAATCAGATGGGGAACCTTTTTTTCCAGGAACTCCGCGTGGAAGGTGCTGGGGACACCGACCGTGAGCACGGAACCTTCCAAACCCACGCAGCGGGTGTTTTGCAGCCACGCGGCGTAGTTCTGCTTGGTCATCACTTGCTGGAGTTCGGCAAGCATGCGTTGCCAGATCTGGGCGCCAGGCTGCACGGGTTCGCTCTCCTTCTCCAATGGACAGAACCCAAGCGTAGCAGAACGCCCAAGGTCAGGCAACGAGGTTTTACCCCTTACCCGCCATGTGGACGTTGCTAGTTTACGATCGACAGCAGGTGGGCGACGATCCGATCTAGCGGGAGCACTTCCTGGACCGCGCCCAGGGCCGCCGCCTCGCGTGGCATCCCGAAGACGATGGAACTCGCCTCATCCTGCGCCAGGGTCTGGCCGCCCGCGATCTTGATATGCATCAGCCCATTTGCCCCATCGTTGCCGAGACCGGTCAGCACCACCCCGACCGCCTGCGCGCCATAGGCCCGGGACATGGAGCGGAAGAGCAGATTCCCTGACGGGCGCTGTCCATCCACGGGATCCCCATCCTCGAGGACGATCGCCCCGCCGGGTCCGATCACCATATGACAATCATCCGGCGCGAAGAGCGCCTGGCCGGGCCGGGGGATCTGCCCATCCTCGGCGAGCCGCACATCCAGTTTGCTGTCCGTCCGTAACCAATCCACCAGCCCAGGTACGAACCCGAGCGTGATGTGCTGGACGATGAGGATAGGCGCGGGAAAGCTACTGGGCAATCGCCGCAAGATGAAACTGAGCGCGGCTGGGCCACCGGTCGAGGCTACCAGGCCGACGGCGCGGACGTAGGTGGGCGTATTATGGGCCGCCCGGGGCTGAATTGGGTCGTTACGCTGTGGAGGGCGCGGCACCAGCTTGACGGTGGCCATGCTGCGTACGGCGCGCACCAACTCGTCATGCATTCGGCGATAGTCCGGCTCGTCGGGCCCAGTAGGTTTCGCCACCACCGCCAGGGCTCCCACGCGGATAGCATCGAAGGCCATCTGAGACGATGGATCGCCGACGTAGCCACTCAGGATTACGATCGGGATAGCTGCCTGCTCCAGGATCTTCTGGGTTGCCAATAGGCCGTCCATTACGGGCATGTTGATATCCATGATCACCACGTCCGGGCGAAGGGAGTGGCACAGGCGCACCGCCTCCGCCCCATCGCGAGCGGTTCCCACCACGCGGAGATCATCCTCCGATTCGAGCGTGGTCAATAGAAGGCGGCGCATGACCGCCGAGTCATCGGCGATCAGTACGCGATACAAAGGCTGCGTCATGGCGACGCGCTCCCCCAACCATTCCGACATTGTCGTGTCCGGCCCGTCCACTCGTTCCGGATGTCCGCGGGCCGTGATTCTATGGTAAGGCCACATTGGCATGTCGGCCATAGCGCGTAAGGGCTATGGTAATGGACCCTTCGGCCTGTGCCCAGTATACTGCGATTGTGCTCCGGTAGCTCAGTGGATTAGAGCACTGGTCTTCGGAACCAGGTGTCGCGGGTTCGAATCCTGCCCGGAGCGCCCATCGAGGGATACGACCGCGTATCTCTCGCCTCTCCCGGTCCGAAGGGACCAGGTCGACGCCGATCCATTCGGCACCTGTATCGGTAAACCTCGCGGGCGACCAAAGTCGCCACGCTCTCCTGGGGAGTACAAGGGGCCAATGATTCAACCGCCAGGCACGCCACCGCTTCATTCGAGCCCCGCGCCGAGGAAGGGCCGTTCGGCCCTGGTCGAGATAATCGAAACCCTGGCCATCACCCTTATCCTGTTTTTCGCCGCTCGCGCCTCGGTCCAGCCGTTCAATGTCCAGGGCCAGAGCATGGAGCCGACCCTGCATAACCATGAATACATTCTGGTGGAAAAGGTAAGCTATTGGTTTACCTCGCCCCAGCGAGGAGACATCGTGGTCTTCAAGGCGCCACCAGCGCCGACCGAGGATTACATCAAGCGGGTGATTGGGCTGCCAGGCGACCATGTGGTGGTGCGGAACGCCCACGTGTATGTGAATGCGCACCAACTGACCGAGCCCTATATCGCGGCCCCCCCGGATTATAACGACGATAAAATCGTCCCCAAGGGCTTTTTGTACGTGCTGGGCGATAACCGCCAGAACTCAAGCGACTCGCACGCCTGGGGACTCCTTCCCCGCGGGAACATCATCGGCCGGGCGATCATCGGCTACTGGCCGCTGTCGGACCTCACCTTCCTGGGCGATCCGAGCTATCCGGGCGTGAAGTAGCACAACCCGGGAGAGCCTCCGGCTGAGGCCGGGTGAGACACGGGCGGGCGCTACCTTACGTCGGGCCGCCAGGTTCCTTCCACGAAAGCTTCCCAGCGGTCAAACGGCCATATCAACTCGCCCAAGTCCCTCACGATAAGGTCCGCTCCGCTGAGGGCCGATTCGGGCCAGGTGCTGGCCAGAGCCACGGCCCGCATCCCGCCCGCCTTGGCCGCCAGCACCCCGGCGGGCGCGTCCTCCAGCACCACGCACCGGCGCGGCGGCACGCCCAGGTCCGCGGCGGCCCGGAGGAAAATATCGGGGAACGGCTTCCCATTGGCCACCTGGTAGCGGGAAACGGTAACCGGAAAGAGCGATTCGAGCCCAAGCGCCCGCAAGACAAAGCCGATGTTCTCTGGTGGGGCGGATGTCCCAATCGCCTGCGGGATACCCAAGTCGTGGAGGTGATGGGCCAGTTCTCGGGCACCCGGCATGGCGGCGATCGTCCCTCCGGTCTCCATGCGAAACAGCGCTTCCTTCCGGTCGCCAAGCTGGTCGATGGTCTCCTGGTCCAGGTCGTCCCCCAGGAGCATATGGAGAATATCCGGATTTCCCAGGCCGAAGGTCGGCTTGAAATTATCCCAGGTGAGGTCACGTCCCTGCTCGCGACAGAGCGCGCTCCACGCGGTATAGTGAGCCTGCTCGGTGTCGGCCAGGGTTCCATCAAGATCCCACACCACCGCGATTTCCGCTTCCATCCCGCTCTCCCTTGAGTCTTTCCGCTCTCCCAGGTATTCCACCCGCCGATCAATGTACCGTACGGGTGGGCCGCGCAACATGCAGTCGAGTTCGCTTAATAGGGGCACGCCCATACAGCCGCATTGGGGCGAGCCCCGCATATGGTAGCCTGTAAGGGAGGGCGCTATCGAGTGACCTGTGAGCTCTCCCTATGCACGGCAGGATGAAGCAATGACCATTGTGGAAGAGCGCCAAGTGGCGCCCGAGCGACCAACCGATCCAGCGGCGATCGTGGAACTGGCAGCCCGTTTGGGCCGGGAAGTGCTGGCCCCGCGGGCAGCCGAAACCGATACGGGCGCCGCTCCCCCGCGCGAGAATTTCGCCGCGATGGCCCAGGCGGGGCTGATGGGCCTTAGTATTCCAGTTCATTACGGTGGATTCGGGGCGGACTCGATCACCCGTCTTGAGGTGTTGGAGACCCTGAGTCGCTATTGCGCCGCCACCGCTTTTCTCTTCACCCAGCATATGGGGGTGTGCGGTTCGATCGCCGAAAAAAATTCCGCCGTTGCGCCCATGATCCTGCCCCGCCTGGCCACCGGTGACTTGCTGGCAGGGATCGGCGCCTCACAGCTGCGGCGAGCCGGAGTCCCACAGTTACGGGCGCGCCGGACGGATGGGGGCTTCATCCTCGACGGCAGCGTGCCCTGGGCCTCGGGCTACGGGCTGATGACCCATCTAGTCCTTGGGGCCACGAACGAGGATGGGCTGCCGATGTTCTTTTGGGTGCCGTTCGTGTCCGCCGAGGGAATTTCGTTCGGACCGGTACAGGATATGGTGGTGATGCGATCGGCCAGTACGGTCCCGGTCCACTGCGAGGGCTTCTTCGTGGCCGACGAGGCGGTGATTGGCGACGACCGCGAGGGGTACTGGCGATCCCAGCACGGAGGCACCCTGGGCAATCCCATGGCCTTTCTCCTGGGGATCGGGACCGGATGTCTGGATGGCCTGCGCGCGGCGGCGGAGCGTGATGCCGACGGATCCGTGCTCCGGTCCCGCCTGGAAGCGCTGCAAGGAGAGTGGACCGTGCACCGGCATCGTTTCTACTCCCTTACGCGGCGCTTTGTCGAGGGAGATCGGGGGGAGTCGGTGCTGGATGCCCTCCTGACCACCCGCGTGGTGGTCAGCGCCTTCGTGCTCCGGCTGGCCCAGATCGCGATCGCCGCCGAGGGCGGGCGGGCGCATCTCCGCGGCAACCCCGCCCAGCGCCGGCTCCGGGAGGCATCGTTCTTCCTCACGGCCACGGTGAATCGCTCGGTTCGGGAGGCGCTGGTGCAGGGGTTGTAAGCCGGTGAGCCACTGATCCGGTAGTCAGGTCATGGCATGCGGACTCCAGAGCCGAGTCGTCCCTTCGTCTCTCATTTCCATGGGGCGAAGGGACGACTCGGCTGGGCGATTGCGCTACAATGGGGACAGCGAAAACAAGATCCAGGAGGGGCTGCCGTGGCAGTCAAGGCGTTCGAGATTTGGCATGAGGTCGATGAGTTCCTGACCTCGACCCCCACTCCCAAGCAGATTTTGGCGTTTCGTCCGTCGCCGGCAGCGCAAGAGCGTCTGCGTCGTCTCCTCGATGCCAACGGCAGCCGGTCCTTGACGGCTGAGGAGGAGGCGGAGCTGAACGAGACCCTGGCCGTTGAGCAGTTCATGCGGCGACTGAAAGTCAGGGCCCTGGCGAAAGTTCAGGCATGACCTATGTCCCCGCGCCGCTACGTCGGCTGGTGCGAGATCGCGCGGCATCGATGTGAATACTGCTTGCTCCCTGAGGCCGTCGCCTTCTACCCACACGAAGTGGACCATGTCGTGGCGGAGAAACATGACGGCCAGACGGTCGAAGGCAACCTCTGCTTGAGCTGCTGGGTCTGCAATCGACACAAAGGGAGCGATCTCACCTCAATCGATCCCCAAACGGGTGCCATTACCCCCTTATTCCATCCCCGGCGGGATCGCTGGGACGATCACTTCCAGTTGCATGGCGCGGCAATCAATGGGATCACGCCACAAGGCCGGGCAACGGCGCGTATGCTGCACTTCAATCATGCGGAGCAGGTTGAGTTGCGCGAACCGCTGATAGGCTTGGGACACTACCTCTAACCGCGTTCATCCTTCTCTGGGTTAGGGCGTGTCGTCAGTTGTGGTAGAGTGGGGGGGTGGGCTGAAGGGGAAGGTGGAGGGCAGGCGTGCGCACCTCCGCGGCAACTCGGCGCAGCGCCGACTCCGGGAGGCATCGTTCTTCCTCACGGCTACCGTGAACCGCTCGGTGCAGGAGGCGGTGGTGCAGGGATTGTAGGGTTGGAAGGCCGATGCGCTGACTTCACGGCGGGTATGGGACAGAAGCACCAAGGCCACGCACTACAATGCCACTACAGACGGCCTGGGACCGAAGAAGCAGCGATGGTTGATGCCCTGGCCCGGCTTTCTAGATTTGACGCACGGGCGGATATATCTCTCGGACATTCTCACCTGTGGGCTGCACCT
>JANWHO010000159.1 GCA_025450375.1 Chloroflexota bacterium | reverse complement strand
GCGCGGCCACGCAAAGGCGTCCGGCCCGATCTGCTGGCGCTGGACGTGGAGGAAGCGGGCGCGGTCGAGCGAGCCCGGGAATTGGCCTGGAAAGGGGCGGGTCCGGCGCCCCGGCCCCTTGTAGCGCGGGGCCGCCGCCTCGAACCGCTCCTGGCGGCGCTCCCCTACGTGGAAGCGGCTCGCCTGGTGCTGGAGGATGAACCCGTATCCGCCTCTTCCGCCATCCACGCACTGGCGGAAGCCACCCATGCCCAGGGGCGGGCTCTGTGGCTTGAAGGAACCGTGCCGCCGCGCGCCGAGATGACCGATGACCATCCCCCTGTCAGTCCGGAGGCCCAAGCGGCGCGGACGCTGATCCAGGCGGCGATGGCGGCCGCCGAAGCGGGACAAAAGAACCTGCTCCTCAGTCTCTCGGCGCCGGACGCTCCTTCGATGGTGGAGGCGACGCGCCGGCTGGTTTCCTGGCTGGCCGAAGCTGGGCTGGCCTACCCGATCGTGCTGGGCGCGCCGGCGAGCCAGTCACCCATGCTGCCCTCGGCGGCGGCCCTGGGAGGTCTCCTCTGCGATGGCATCGGCGACGCCGCGGAGGCCGGCAGCGTGCCTTTGGCCTTCGACCTCTTGCAAGGCGCGGGGGCGCGGCTCACCCGCACCGACTTCGTAGCCTGCCCCTCGTGTGGGCGGACCCTGTTCGATCTTCAGAGCACCACGGAGCGGATCAAGGCCCGAACCGGGCATTTGCAAGGAGTGAAAATCGCGAGCATGGGCTGCGTGGTCAATGGGCCGGGCGAAATGGCTGACGCCGATTTCGGCTATATGGGCGGTAGCCCCGGCCAGGTGAATCTCTATGTAGGCAAGGAATGCGTGGAGCGTGGGGTACCGGAGGCGGACGCCGATGAGCGGCTGATCACCCTGATCCGGGCCCATGGGCGCTGGGTCGAGCCAGGAGCCGATCATGGCGAGTAGGCTTATGCTCAAGGGCCCCCTGGACCTTCGCCGGCCTACGATTATCGCCGCCTTCACCGGCTGGCCCGACGCGGCCGAGGCCGCGAGCCGGGCCGTCGATTTCATGCGCGTGGCCCTCGACGCGCGGTCTTCCGGAAGGATCGCCGGTGATGACTTTTACGATCTGTCCAGTACTCGGCCGATGGTCACGGTTCGGCGTGGGCTGGCCCGGTCGATGCGCTATCCCACGACCGCGATTCATGCCTGGCGAAGTCCCGACGATCCCGAGCACGATCTCCTGCTGCTGAGCGGACCGGAGCCTAATCTTCGCTGGCGGGAATACATTGAGACGATTCTGGAGTTAGCGGCTCAGTGCGACGCGCGGATGGTCTATAGCCTGGGCAGCATGTTCGCCGCCGTTCCCCACACTCGGCCGGTGCGGATAGCGATGGCCGCCGCGCAGGTAGAAACGCGCCGGCAACTGGAACGCCTCGGCACCTCACCGATCAGCTACGAAGGGCCCGGCAGCATTCACACGGCGATTCTGGACACCTGCCGGCGCCGGCGAGTGCCGGCCGCTACCTTATGGGGACAGGCCCCCGCCTATGCGCAACTGAATTGGAGCCCACGGGTCTCCCTGGCCCTGGTGGAGGCCCTGCGCGACGCCACGGGCATCCCCCTGGATCTTGCGCTCCTGCGCGCCAAGGCCACGCAGGTCGATAATCTGCTGGATCGCCTGGTGCAGGGCGATGATGACGTGCGCCGTACCGTGCAAGTCTACGAGCAACGCTACGACGGAGAGCCGCCCACGCACAGCACCCTCCCGTCCGCCGAGGCGATCGTCAACGAAGTAGAGGCATTTCTCCGTGGCGATCATCGGGATCGCGAGCCGGAGGATCTTTAGAGCTTCCCCGCTCAGTTGACCTTCACGTATTGGTTGAGGGTGGCGGCGACCATGCCGGGAGGAATATCGGCGTGGGTGGGCAGGCCGTGCGCGCGCCCATGCACATAGGCCACCCCGTGCCGCGCGAGATGGTCGAGGATATGCCCATCCCCGGCCCACGACTCCAGCTTCTCCTCCACCGCCTCGTGGATGTTGGTCAACGCCTCGTCAATGGTCCGACCGGTGGTCGCCACCGCGATGGCGGGACACGACGACCTGTAGCGGCCACCATCGGCTTCAATCTGGACCAGCAGGGACAACGTAATGTCGTCGGTCGTCGTGTTCATGAAAGATCCTCCGTGGCGGGCGTCTCACGGCCAGGAATAAGGGTTCGGCCCATCCACAGTACCATGAGTCATCCATTGTGTCGAGAGCCGGGAAGCGCCCTATTTGGTGGACCAGGTAACGGCGGTTCCGTCGGCCGGCACTTCGATCCAGGTCTGGCCGGGATTGAGCGCTACCGGCCGGCCCTGGGCATCCAGCAATTGGAGGGCGGCCGTCGGGGAATCTTTCCGCCAGGTCCCTTCCATCTCCGTGCCATCACGGAAAAAGAACGCCTGCCCCACCCCTATGGTCCCCACGCTGATGCTGCCCGGAGTGTCGCTATTGGGGTCGGGGGCCACCGGAGCGAGGAGCACCACCACGTTGGCGGGGGCGATCTGCCGTTGCGAATAGGCATCGCGGTGCGCGGCCCCGCCCATGAAGCGGAGATAACAGTCGCACGTGGGATCGAAGGTGTAGCGCACCTCGTAATCCGGGGTCGAGAAGGGAATATCGATCCAACCGCCCTTTGCCCGCGCCCCAAGAGGCGCCGGTGTCTTGTGCAACAGAACAGGCAAGGCCGGCCCTGGCCCGGTGTTCGCCACCGCGCGGATCTGGTTGGTAGAGGTATAAAAGTTATGCGGGGCATACCGGTCGCTGGCCCGCCAGAAGGCGGTGCCGAGCGCGCCCAGGCCGTCGATGTTGTCGATCGAGGGAATGTAAGGTAATTCAGCCAGGGCATCATTATTCCCGCCCGCGTGGGCGAAAATGGCGCCCAATCCAGCGGCCCAGGAGTCGAAATAGATCCGGGCGCTCCGCACCGGACCGACGATGGGCGCGTCCTTTTCCAGATAGACGGCCAGGAAGCGGGTGATCCCTCCCTCGGCGAGGGTCTCGAACACCAGACTGGCCCGATTGAGTCCCGCCTGCGGGCGCGCGTCGGGGGCATAATTCTCCACCACCACGGCGATCGGACGCCGCGAGGCCAGGGTAGGGCGGGTAGGAAGCCCGCTGAGGGGGCCTGGTAAGCCCGGTCCCGTATCGGTGAGCACATCCTGCGCCACATACCGAAGGTCGGGACTAAACAGGGCACTGCGCGCATGGTCGACCACGAAGGCGCTGGTGCTCCCCAGGGTAAGGTCGGTGGTGGCGGCACGAGGATAGAGGTGCGGGCGGGCGGGAACCCCGCTCACCAGGGGGAGCCGCGGCACCGGATCACCGGGCCTGGCGGGAAGCGATAAGCCGGGCGTGATGGTGGGTGGAACCACGGGAGTCAGCGGCGCGGACGCCGACTGGAGATCGGGGCTTCCATGCAGTGCCCCCAAAACAATCAGCGCGCAGCACGCGGCGAGGAACAGGAGGAGGAACGCACGCCTCCACGAGCCGCCGGTCAGCCATTTCACGGCGCCAAATCCAACATTCTCCCGAGTAACACGAAAGGGGCGCCCGGCGCCCCCACCAAATCGGCCCTAGTGTACACCGGTGGGACGGGCGCGACAATGGGAAATCCAGGACAACCATATATCCCGTACACTGGAAGCACGCCTGGCGGCCGCTAACACGGGGGAAGAAGGTAATGGAATGGGCCACACCCGGCCTCAGCCGGCTCGTACCTGCCATCCGGCCTCAGCCGGAGGCCCGTTTCCCTACCGGCCGACGGTAGGGCCTACGCATGGTGGTCCAGCATGATTGAACGCTATAGCCGCGCGGAGATGGCCGCCATATGGGCGGAAACCGGGAAGCTGGATGGCTGGCTCCGGGTGGAGGTGGCGGTCTGCGAGGCATGGGCGGCGGAAGGCGTAGTTCCGGCGGCGGCGCTGCCCGCCATCCGCGGGGCTCGCTATAACCTGGACCGCATGAAGGCGATCGAGGCGGAGACCGGACACGACGTGATCGCGTTTCTCCGCTCGGTGGGGGAGAGTATCGGCGATGAAGCGCGGTACATCCATCTCGGCCTCACCAGCACCGATGTCGTGGATACCGCCCTGGCCCTCCAGATTGGCGAGGCGGGACGGCTCCTGCTGCGCGAGCTTGGGGCCCTGGAGGACGCTGTTACCGCTCAGGCGGTGGTCCACCGAGGCACGGTGATGATTGGGCGCACCCACGGCATCCACGCCGAGCCCACCACCTTCGGTTTCAAGCTGCTCACCTGGGTCCAGGCGCTCCGTAACGCGCGAGGCCGCTTGGCGCCGGCCCTGGAGGATCTCCGGGTCGGGAAGCTGGCGGGAGCGGTGGGAACTCACGCCAACCTACCCCCGTCCGTGGAGGAGCGGGCTCTGGAGCGGCTGGGCCTGCGAGCGGCGCCGGTGGGCAGCCAGGTGCTGGGGCGCGACCTCCATGCGCATTGGCTCTGCTGCCTCGCCGTGTTGGCTGCCTCGCTGGAAATGATGGCCACGGAGATCCGACACCTGCAGCGGACCGAGGTGCGCGAGGCGGCGGAACCCTTCGGCGAGGGCCAGCAAGGCTCCTCGGCCATGCCGCATAAGCGAAACCCCGTCCTGTGCGAGCGGATCTGCGGTCTGGCCCGCGTGATCCGGGGCTACGCGCAGACCGGTTTGGAGGACGTGGCACTCTGGCATGAGCGGGACATTAGCCACTCGTCCGCCGAGCGGGTAATCCTCCCCGACGCCTGCTTGCTCACCGACTACCTGCTGGCTCAGACGCGCGAGGTGGTCGAGGGTCTGGAGGTGGATTCGGCCCAGATGCGGCGCAATCTGGAGTCGTCGGGCGGGCTGATCTTCTCGCAGCGCATTCTGCTGGCTTTGGTGGAGCGGGGGATGAGCCGGCAAGCGGCCTATAAACTGGTGCAAGAGTATGCGGCGCGCGCCTGGAAAGAGGAGCGCCCCTTCCGAGAACTCCTGGCCGCCGAGCCCGCGATCACCGCCGTGCTGGACGAGGCGACGCTGGCCGAGTTGTTCGATATCCAGTATCACCTGCGCTATATCGACGAAGGGTATCGGCGCCTGGGGATCGAAGTTAGTACACCGGAGCGTAAGTTCCCCGGCGATTTCTTGTAGGTGCACCCCTACAACTGACAGCGGGCTTGCGCCAAGCTGTCTTCTAGAGATAGCCCGTAAAACCCAATACTTCAGCTTTGGGATAGAAGGGCTTCACCTGCTTTAGCCGCTGTAGCGTCGTCTGTTGTGCTCTAACTAGGGTTTACCCTTGGGAGTAGTCACTGCAGTTTCACGAAATAGCTCTTGCACGCCAGGTCGATCAACTCCTTGGCCAGCATCGGACGCACCCGCAGGTACTGGGCAATGTCCATCAACTGGTCCAGAAGGTCGCGTGGGTGACATGAACGCATTTGCATGCCTAGTTTCACATAATACTCGTTGTAGATGTAGGCAAGGGCCGCCTCGTTATACTCGATGCTCCGTTGAGCGCAGGTGCGCTTGAAGATCTCGCGGAACTCATCGATGGTGGGCGGGGTGATGTTGATCTTATAGCGAATACGGCGCAAAAATGCGTCATCCATCAGATCCTTGGGATCCAGATTGGTGGAGAAGATCAGCAACTCATCGAAGGGGACTTCCATTTTGTTGCCAGTAATCAAGCTCAGGTAATCGATGCGCCGCTCCAGGGGGATAATCCAGCGGTTGAGCAGGGCGCGGGGGGAAATCTGCTGGCGGCCAAAGTCATCGATCAGGAACATGCCGCAGTTGGCCTTCATCTGGAGAGGGGCTTCGTAGATGCGGCTCTCCTCGGACATCCTGAGATCCAGCTCACCCAGGGTCAACTCACCGCCCACGATCACCACTGGCCGCTTCGAGAGAACCCAGCGCTGGTCCACCAATTCGGGGTCGGTATCCTGCGCCTTGTTGTGGTGGGCATCGTCGAACACCCGGATGATCTGCCCCTCGACCTGGATGGAATGGGGAATGTAGATATGTCCGCCCAGAAGGGTGGCCGACACCTCGGCGATCGTCGTCTTGCCGTTACCGGGCGGTCCGAAGAGGAAGATGGAGCGGCCCGAGTTGATCGCGGGGCCCACCTGATCGAGGGTTTGCTGGTTGAATACGAGGTGGCTAAAGGCGGCGCCCAATGCCTCGCGCGTCACGACCACGTTGCGGATGGTCTGCCGCTGCACGGCGAACGTGTAATCCTGCAAAGTAACGGGGCACGGCCCAGCGTACATATTCCGCTCAAGTGCTTCCTTGACTCGGTTCTGGCCCTTCTCGGTGAGCGAGTAGCGATAGGTCGTGGAAAGCACGCCGGTACTGCCGCGAACCTCGACAAAGGTCTGGGTTTTCAGACTCTCCAGGATTCCCTCGATCACCTGATAGTAGGGAAGGCACATGTTGGCGGCCACGGTGGCCCCAGCCATCACGCCGCCAAAATAGATGTGCTTGAGCAAGAGATCGCTGATGAAGCTGGCATCCAGGCCCGTGTCCTCGATTGAGTTGACACTGGGCGGAACCATTGTCGCCGTTTCCTCCGGGGCCACTAATGTCGCCATACGTTACTCCAGGTGTAGACAGGTTGTTGGGCCCGGAAGACGCCCTTTTCCGACATCCTCCTTCCTCTGGCTTCAGGGAACACTTTCACCTCAGGACCGCCGTCCGATATCACGGAGGTTGTGCGGGCTGAGCAAGCCGCGGAGTTTCTCGATCCGCCGCTGCCGTTTCTCCTCCAAATCTTGGTGGTTATAGGCTTCCAGGGTCTCTCGGATCGTGGGAGCCAGGGTGAGAGGATGGAAAGGCTTGGTGATATAGTCGAATGCTCCTTCCTCGTAGCCACGCAGTTCATCCTCGAACTGGCCCTTGGCGGTGAGAAAAATGATCGGGATCTCGCGCGTGGCGGGGTTGCCGAGGATGGTCCGGCATACCTCGAACCCATTTATGCCAGACATCATAATGTCCAATAAGATCAGATCGGGACGCGCGCCTTCCAGCATGCGCAGGGCCTGTTCGCCGCTGAACGCGGTTTCGACCGCGAAACCCTCGAAATTCAGCGTCTCGCTGACCAGGTCGCAGATCAACTCATCGTCGTCTACTACCAGGATCCGATCCGCCATGACATGCTCCTTCCCCAACCGTCCTCGGCTGGCACCCACTATAACACGCGCGTCCGCGGCCATAAAATAGCCAAATTGAGGGGTGACATCCTCCATGCCTATCCCAGCAGCCTAGCTTAGCCTATACTTTCCTATGCTATACTAGGGCGAAAGTGGAGCGGAGTGGAAAGAAGAGGCGGATGGAACAGGTACTCTACCGGATTGGCGAGGCGTCGGCTCAACTTGGTCTCTACGACAAGAATAGCAATACCCTGAGAAGTTGGGTGGACGAATTCAAGGACTTCCTTGGTAGCTCGGCTAATCCGGAGGCGGGCCGCCCCCGCTTTTTCACCGAGGATGACTTGCGGGTGCTGCGCGCGATTCGGGACTTGCGCGGCAACCATTTGCCCTACAGCGAGATCCGGACCCGGCTGGGTCAGGGCGCCCAGTCACTGGAGCATCCGGCTCCGACTCCGGAGGCCGAGGAACGACTGGAACGGCTCCCAACCACCGATCTCGCTCCCACCCTGGCCGAACAGGTGCAAACCCTCCTGGCTCCCATGTCGCGAGCGGCTGACGAATGGCGGGCCCTTGCCGAGCAATACCGGAAGCGTCTGGAGGACCGGGAAGCCCGCGTGCAATCCCTGGAACAACGAATTGAGAGCCTGCAAAACCGGCTGGAGGAGACCCATACGGCGGCGATTGCCCTGCATACCAGCGCGATCAAACGGATGGAGGAATTCGCTCAGGAGCATGGCCGCCGCCGCCGCTGGTTGTTCCTGTTCTAAAAGCATTAGAGTTGCTTGAAGAGATCCCGTACGCGAGGATAGAGCGGGAGATACACATCGCGATAGAGGCGCTGGTAGTGCTCGCGCGCCGCCGGCTCCGGTTCCAAACGCTCCTGGATCCGCGCCATGGCCCGCGCGGCCTCCCACATGTCGGCATAGGCGCCGCTGCCCGCCGCCAGGCAGGCCGCGCCCAATGCCCCCGCCTCCACCACGGACGGCACGTCGATCGGCAAGCCCAGCACGTCGGCCTTGATCTGGTTCCATAGGGGACTGTGCGCCTGGCCCCCCACCGTCACCGCGGCGGCCACCCCGGAGGCCGCGGTCGCTTCATAGACCTGGCGAATCGCGTAGGTGACTCCCTCCACCACGGCCCGAACCAGGTGCGGCGTGGTATGGGTGGCGCGGAGGCCAAAGAGAACCCCGCGCGCCTCGGCATCGCGCACCGGGCCTCGGTCATCCGCCGTGTAGGGGAGGAAAAGCCCGGCCAGATACGGCAACAGCAGCAGACCCTCGGCGCCGACGGGAACGGCGGCGGCCGCCTCCAGCCACTCATCGTAGACGCGGACGCCAAAGAGGCCGCCCAGCCAATCCAGGGCCAGGCCGCTGGAGGATATGGTAGCTCCGAGATAGCGGCAACCCGGCGGTTCGGGATAGGTGCCGGGTGGGGGAGCCCAGGCGCCCGGCCCCGGTTCGCCGCAATGGACGAAGCCGCCCGAGGTGCCCCCCAGGATCACGGATTGGCCCACACGGGTAAGTCCGGCGCCGATGCAGGAGGCAATCCCATCGTTGGTGCCGGCCACGACCAGTGTCCCCTCGCGCAGCCCCGTGCGCGCGGCGGCGGCGGCGGTGACGGTCCCCACCGGCGTTCCCGCTTCCACATAGGGGGGGAAATGGTCGCGCGGGAGGCCGGACTGCCCGATTTCATCCTCGAACCAGGTGGAGGAGGCATGGGGGACGCCGGAGAGCAACGAGGCCAGGTAGTCCCACGACTGGAAATACCAACGCCGCTCGGCATCGGGATCGGTGCGATGCAGACGCAGGGCCTTGGCCACGTAGTGTCCGGGATCCACCGGGCGTCCCAGGGCGGCGCCAAGCTCATCGGCCTCCGCCTGGGCCCTTTTATCCATCCAAGTGAGGGCGGGACTCCGCGGACGGAGTTGACTGTCAGTGGCCACCAAGGTTGGGCCCTGGCCGCACACTGCAACGGCGGTGACGTACGAGAGATCCCCGGAGCGGTTCATGCGGCGGAGCGCGGCGCATACCGCGTCCCACCACGCGGCGGCATCCTGGGTCACGGCGCCGCGCTCGGGGATCATCTCGCCCGCGTGAGGAATGATATGGAGGGCGAGGAGCGATCCATTGGCATGGAAGAGCCCTACTTTCACCCGCGCGGTCCCCAAATCGATGCCGACAAAGAGGTCCGGCACGGGGGCTCTACTCACGGTGTGCCCCGACCATCTGTGGATAAAGGCCCGAATAGTGTGGATAAACAGGGCAAACGGGGGACAACCACACATATGGCACCGGATCAAATGGGGAAAAGGAGGGGGGGAGCGCGGGATGCTTTGGGCGGTCCTTCTCCCACTTGTCCTTGTTATCCCCAGCCATCCCCAGGGATTCCACAGGCCCGGACGCGGTCGCCGAGCCGGATCTCCTCTGGTCCGCGGCGGTTATCCCCGCTGTCCACGTCCCTACTACGGTTACCTCTACATATTCCATCCAAAATGACTGATCTCTTGTAGATACGGTAGGGTGGGGATGGATTGCGGCGGAGGCCGTCACGCGGGCGACCCTTCCAGGCCCAGGGCCGGCGCGACACCGCGCATGGCCTTCAGCACGAATCCGATATGAGTATCCAGGTCCACGCCCAGTTCGGCGGCGCCACCGGTAATATCGTCGCGGTTTACCTGGCGGGCGAACGACTTATCCTTGAACTTCTTCTTGATCGAGGATACATCGAGGTCATGAATGGACTTATTAGGGCGGACCAGGGTAGCGGCGGTGATCAACCCGGTGAGCTCGTCCGAGGCGGCGAGCGCCTTTTCCATCGGGGTCACGCGGGGGATGTTCAGATAGTCCGCGTGGGTGAGGATGGCGTGAATGATCGGCTCCGGGACGCCGCGCTCGCGGAGGATGGGCGATCCGTGGTGGGGGTGTTGGTCGGCCGAGGGGTGAATCTCCCAGTCGAAGTCGTGCAAAAGACCGGTCAGGCCCCAGAGCTCCGCGTCACCGTCGTACCGCGGCGCGTAGGCCCGCATAGCGGCCTCGACGGCCAGGCAATGGCGGACCAACGCCTCGTTTTTGATGTATTCGCGGACCAGAGCCAAACCTTCCTCACGGGTCATCGCGTACTCCCTTGCTCTCTACCGATCGCGCCAAGCGGCCCAGGCCGAGAAGCAGCCCGCTGCTTCTCGGCCTGGGCCCTCTATCCGACTATTCCGCCTTTGGCTCCTTGTCCTTGGCGGTTTCCGCTTGCTCGACCTCGTCCTCGAACTCCGGCGCGGTGGCTTACTCGGGATTATCGAGCTGCTCGGAGGAAAGATCATCCGCCTCGAAAATCGCCTCGTCTTCCTCCACCGCCTGGAACT
>JANWHO010000158.1 GCA_025450375.1 Chloroflexota bacterium | reverse complement strand
CGGATACACCCGCCGCCGATATAACTCGGCGATCCGCAGCTCATCGGCGATGTAGCGCGAGGTCCGGGTGCGCGGCGAGGCGATCAAGAGGAGCGCCGACGCGGCGCGAATGGCATCGCGCAGCGCCTGCTCCCAGCTGGGGCTACCCAGTGGCAGGTCATGCTCGTCGACCCAGGTGATGATTCCCTGGCGCTGAAGATCGGCGCGGAGTCGTTCGACCACCGCATGATCGTCCTGGGCATAGGCCACATAGACCCAGGAATCGAGGCCGGCTTGCGGCTCGGGAGACGACAACGGAGCCCCGGCGGCGCGCGCTCCCTGCCTGTCGCGCGGGAGTCCGCGTCCGGAGGCGGCGAAATGAGCGCGCTCTTCGTCGGTGAGGACAAGCACATCGGCCAGCCGCCGCACGGTGTCCCGATAGGGCTGGCGGCTCCCCTGTTCCAGCAAGCCGACGCCGCGGGAACTGAGCCCGGCCCGCTCGGCAAGCTCCTCCTGGGTGAGCCCGGCGGCCGCGCGGTAGTGGCGTAGTAGCTCCGAGAAGGGCTGGGGCGAAGACACCTCCATGGGTTCCCGCTCAGTTCCGGCGTGCGACGCCATCGGTGGTCTCTATGCGGCGCCAATGTTGCGCATAGCATAGCACGCAGGGGCATATTCCGAATCGCAATACCTGCCCTGTTCGTGGGCCGGCGATCAATTAGCCATCAAATAAGAGATCCACCTCTTCAATTATGACTGCCTCTGGAATATTCTTGAATGTGTCCGAGCAAAGCCAGTCAGGAAAGGGCCACTACCGGTGAACGAAGCTCAGATCAGCCGATACATCACCGAGACGTTTGAGGGCGTGGATGTTGTGGTCGCCTCGGGCGATAGCTTCTTCTTCTACAACCCAGATAGGAACGTACCGCCGGATCATAGGTTTCCGTTTGTGACGCTTGTGACGAGCGATATCAATGACCAGTTCTCCAATCTCAACCGCCCGTCGGTCTTTCGCTTGAACATCGGCATTGGCAAGCAGACGTTCCGCGTGCTCTTCGGTGAGCCCTCGCTCCCTTCCGACAGAGACAGCGCGGCTGAAAGCGGCGAGAACTCTCGCAACTACGACTTTACCGCCCTGGATCAGTTGATGCCTCACCCTGTCTATGGCCGGATGTACTGGGTCTGTGTGCTCAATCCCAGCGACGAGACATTTGAAATGAAAGCTCGGCAACTCCTGGCCGAGGCGTATGACCTGGCGGTGAGCAAGTACAAGAGACAAGCAGCCCGCGGATAAGCTCCAACCTTAGAAGATGAAGCCGTCGAGCCATGCCCATAAAGCCCGTACACGGGCAGCACATGTACATGGACATGGCGATTACCCACGCCGGATGTAGCCATCACCACTTGAAGCGGCGTGAACACGGCCTTGATGGCGAGCGCCATTCGCTTCACCAGCAGCATCATCGGCATAGAGAGAGCGTCCTCGACCTCATATAGGCAGTTTCCACCGTGACTACGGATGGTCCGGTGTGGATTCACCTTCGAGCGGTATGCCGAAGCCGCACGACCTCAACGCGAGTGGCCTGCACACGGTAGACCAAAATATAGGGCACGACCGGCAGCACAAACTCCAAGGTGCCTGGCTCTTGGCCTGGCCGCCCCGGCCGTGGTACATCCGCAAGCAGTCTACTCGCGCGCTCAAGTCGTTCGTCGAGAGCTACCGCGGCCTCCGCGCCGAAATGATCAAGGGCCCAGAGAATTGCGTGGGCGCGTTCCTTGCTCGCGAGCGGACTCCATAGTACCCGCACCGTCCGCGTTATTCGCGCACGGGATTAATCGGAATGCTACCGCGAATGCGCTCCTGGCTTAAGCGACTGACGCCATGGGCCTCCAGGAGAGCGATCATGTCTTCCGTGACCTGCTCGGCGGGTATTCCCTCTCCCCGATCCAACTCCGCCAGCGCCTCTCTGGTGAGCCGACGATCATCCTCATCATCAATGTAGGCTCGGATAGCCTGAAGAGCGATGTCCTGGCTGTTGCTGCCCCGTGCCCTCGCCAGTGCGTCAAGCTGCTCCGCGATCTCATCAGGAAGAGTGACCGTGCTGGTAGGCATGGCCTTGTCCTCTCATCACTGGGTACTGGTATCAGAAACTACCCTCAGTATACAGGTCAATCACTCATACCTTAGCACGATCAGCGGTTTCTCCCTTGAGGCGGGGAAGGCGGAAATCAGGCTGGCCAGCAAGGCCAGGACCACCGAGACGGCCACCAAACCGCCGATCACCAACGGATCGAAGGTGGTGGGGATGTTCAGGGCCACGTTATCCAGAATGAGGGTGGCGATCATCGCCATCCCCATCCCCATGGCCCCGCCCATCAGGCCCACCAGGGCGCTCTCCAGGAGAAGGAGGCGGAGGATCGTGCCGCCACGCGCGCCCAGCGCCTTCATCACCCCAATCTCCCGCCGGCGCTCCAGCACTGCCAGGGCCACCGTATTGGCGAGGATGACGGCCCCGGCGAACAGGGAGAGCGCGGCCAGCACCAGGGGGAAGATGGTCGCGCGATCCAGGATGCGATCGATGAGCGGCACCAGGGCGTTGATGTCGAAGGCGAAGACTTGCGGCAGGTCGCGGTTGATCCGGCTGGCGGCGGGGCTGTCGTGGTTCGCGGAGAACTGCAGGTAGAGGACGGCGCGGGAGAGCGGCGAGTACGTGGCATAGGGGCGGAGGAACGCCGCGGAGGCAATGAGCCCGCCGCCGAAGCTCGGACTGAGGCTGCTCGGATCGATAATCCCCACTACGCGCAAAGTAAAGGTGCCGCCGCCCAACAGGGTATATTCCAGCGTGCTGCCTACATGGAGGTGTAGGGGGGTCGCGAGCGACTGCGGCACTACCGTGTTGGCGGTGCCTTCGTCGGCGGGGCCCAGGGCCCGACCGCCCTTAAGGATGGTCAGATGCAGTTTCGCCACCCGGAGGTCGCGTCCATCCATGGTCTGGAAGGCGAAAATATCCTCGCGGACGTTGGACAATGAGGTCCGCAGTACCCGCGCCGCCGGCTGGCTATCAACCTGGATCAACCGCAAGCCCGCCACCAACAAACCCTGCTCCGTATGTTGGAGGCCCGGGAGACGCCGCGTCTCCTGGAGGGTGGCCGCCTCCTGATCGATGGGGCTGAAGGTGGCCACGTTGAAGCCGTAGTTCACATTGAAGAGGCGGTTCAGATCCGCGCGCACGTTCTGAGCCAGCACCACCACGGTGCCCACCGCCAGCATGCCGATACACAGAGCCACCAGGGTGGAAGCCACTCGCCGCTTCTGCCGGGTGAGATTCCGCAGGGCAAGCCGGAGATCCACCGAGCCAAAGGCGGGTCCGTGACCGGCCGCCGTGACCACCAGAAGGAAGATCCCGCTAAAGAGGAGGAAGAGAATCACCACCCCATAGGCGAGTCCGATTCCGAGGAGCAGATTGTGCAGGACGACTCCGGCGGCGATCCCCATCGCCCCAGTAAGGACGATCATCACGCCGCTGGTCACCAGCCAGCCGATCCGGGGCAGCGGGGCGTCCTCGTCGCGGAGCACCCCGATCGGGCGGGTCCGCCCGGCCCGCAACACGGGAAGGAAGCCAAACACGGCGGTGGCGACGATCCCCAGCACGGCCCCCACCACCAGGGGGCTGGGGCGGAGCGACCAACTGACCGTCGCCCCCAATTGCACCGCCAGCGTGGTGATCGCGGCGCTCAGCCCGATCCCCCCCAAAATACCCAGGAGGCTCCCGGCCAGCCCCAGCAGCAGCGCCTCCATGAGGAACAGCGGGATCACCTGATACCCCCGCAAGCCGAGCGTTTTCAGGACGGCGATTTCCTTGGTGCGCCGTCCCACCGAGACCAGCATCGTATTGACGATCCCAATCCCCCCAATCAGCAGGGCCAGCAACCCGCAGGCCAGGAGCAGTTGCTGCAAGCGCATGGTATTGGCCACCGCCTGTTTCGCCACCTGATCGGCGGTCGTGTAGCGGAAGAATGGTCCCAGGCTCCGGCGCAGCGCCGCTAGGGCGGTCCGGGTATGGGCGGCGTCCTGGGTGCGGATAAACAGCTTATCGGCGGCGATCGCTCCTGGGCCGCGCGTCTGCGGGCTGGCGGCATCGAGGCCGCGGATCGGCTGGTAGATGGTGCCGCCGATCCCAAAATCGCCCTGAAAGAGGCCGCCTGGAGTGACGATGCCGCGGACGGTTACGACCTCGGAGATCGCGGCGCCAAGGGTCACCTGGTCGCCGATCCGCAGATGCAAACGGTCGAAGAGATCCTGGGTGATCACCGCGTCCGTGGGTGTACGTAACAACGATGACACCGATTGGCTGGGTCGGGAGGCGATGAACTGTCCATAGAGCGGATAAGTGGCGGGGTCGATCCCGCGGACCGAGATCAGGGTTGAGAGCCCATATGCCGTGGCCTTCACGCCCCCACGACCCCCATTCAGGGTGGCCGTATAGGCGACGATGACGCCCTGCCGGCGCAACCGTTCCACCTTGGCGAGATCGGATGCCTGGAACGGAGTGGTAATCGGATCCACGGAAATATCGCCCCCGTTTGCTTCCTGGGGGGCGCGGTTGACCGAGGCGCTGATATTCAGGGCCAGCAATTGCATCCCAACCACGGCGGCCACGCCCACCGCGACGCAGAAGGCGGCGAAGAGTGACCGAGCGCCGCCCCGCTGGAGATTGCGCCAGGCGTAGGCCAGGGCGAAGGCCGGCGATTCCATGCGGGGGTTCAGCGGGCCGCGGCGGCGTGGAGGATGGCCGGGACCGGAAGATCGTCGTCCACTACCAGCCCGTCACGAAGATGCACCGTGCGATCGGCCTGGGTCGCGATGGCCGGATCGTGGGTGACCAGGATCACGGTTTTCCCCAGGGTGGTACGCAGATCAAGCAACTGATGCATGATCCGGGCCCCATTGGCCGAATCCAGATTCCCGGTCGGCTCGTCGGCCAGAATAATCGCCGGGTCGTTGGCCAGGGCGCGGGCGATCGCCACGCGCTGTTGCTCGCCGCCGGAAAGCTGCGAGGGCTTGTGTCCCAGCCTGTCCTCCAATCCAATCGTGCGCAGGAGATCAGCGGCTCGCCGCAGGGCGTTCGGCCCGCGTCCGAATTGGATCGGCAAGGCCACGTTCTCCAGGGCGGTCAGGGTGGGGATGAGGTTGAACGACTGGAACACGAAGCCGATCTGGCGGTTGCGAATGCCGGCCATCTTCCCCTCGGAAAGGTGAGTGATGTCTATCCCATTCAGGATGATCCGCCCGCTGGTGGGGGAATCCAGGCCGCCGAGGAGACCGAGAAGGGTCGTTTTCCCACTCCCGCTGGGGCCGACGATCGCCACCACCTCCCCGCTGCCAATGGTCAGGCTGACCCCGCGCAAGGCATGAACCACGCGCTGACCAAGCGGAATATCCTTGGTGACCCCGTCAATAATGATCGCTGGTGACTGCATAGCTTGGTTCAGGGTACTCAGGGCGTGGGTTCGCAGCAAGGGAGGAGAACAAAGTTGTGCCGTGCGCGGCGTTCCGCGCCAGTCTGGGTGTGCTAGCATAGGGGCGCCATGAGCAATGCCGCGCCAGCCTCCGACCCAGACTCCTGGGCCGACCATGTGGTCCTCTGCGGCCTGGGCACCGTAGG
>JANWHO010000157.1 GCA_025450375.1 Chloroflexota bacterium | reverse complement strand
TAGTGTAGCACAGGCCCAGGCTCGCCCGCCGTGCTCACTGGAAAGGCAGGCAGCCGCAGGCTCGGCCAGCTCATTGGCCAACCGCATCACCGGGATCTGCCGCATGTATGCTTTTTACCGGATGCCGCTAGCCGGTATTCCGGAGCCCAGCCGCGATGCCGGCGACCGTGAGTTGGATAGCCCGCGCCACCTCCGATTCCTGATCGGTCCCGGCCGTAAGGCGGAGGCGGCGGAGCAGTTCGATCTGCAGGAAACTGAGCGGATCCACGTAAGGGTTTCGCAGGGCGATCGAACTCTGGAGAACGGGGGAGTTTTGCAGCAAGGCCGGGAAGCCGGTTAGGCGGAGGATGTGACGCTCCGTTAAATGGTACTCGGCGGCGATGCGCCGGAAAATCCGCTGGCCCAGGGATTGGTTGCGCACGAGCCCCGCGTAATGGGCGGCTATGTGGATGTCGGCTTTGGCCATCGCCATCATGGCGTTGTCGATCATGCCTTGAAAAAAAGGCCAGCGGGCATACAGTTCCGCGAGCAGGGCTCCGGCGGCGGGATCACGAGTGGTCAGCGCCTCGAATGCCGAACCGAGACCGTACCAGCCGGGAAGGTTGTGGCGGCTCTGCATCCAGGCAAACACCCACGGGATGGCCCGGAGATCGTCAAGGCCCGCGTCGGCGGTGCGGCGGGCTGGACGCGAGCCCATGTTCAGACGGCCAATCAGGTCGAGCGGAGTCGCCTCGTGGAGATACTGGAGGAAATCAGGGTCGTCAATCAGCGCCCGGTAGGCGCCGCGGGAGATCTCGGAGAGAAAGTCCAGGCATTCACGCCAGGGGTCGGGAAGATCGGCGCCCTCCTGTCCGGTTGGGATGGTGCTGAGCAAAGTGGCGGCGGCCATGCTGTCGAGGTTCCGGAGCGCGATAGCCGGAAGGCCGTACTTAAAGTTGATCATTTCGCCCTGCTCGGTCACGCGGAGCCGGCCCCGCACCGTGCCCGGCGGTTGGCTGGTGATCGCGCGATAGGCCGGACCGCCTCCGCGGCCTACCGTCCCTCCCCGGCCATGAAACAACTCCAGCCGCACTCCTGCGTGCTGGGCGACCAATTGCAGGGCCTCTTGCGCTTTATAGAGTTCCCAGCATGACGTGAGATAGCCGCCATCCTTACTACTGTCGGAATAGCCCAACATCAAGCGCTGGCGATCCCCGCAAGTTCCGAGGTGCTCCCGGTAATGAGGTACATGGAAGAGACGGGTCATGAGCACGGGGGCGTGCCGCAGGTCCTCGACCGTCTCGAGTAGGGGAACGATTTGCAGTCCGGGGCTAAAGCGGCAGAGCGCAAGGGCGCCAAGCACGTCACTGACTCGATGAGTCATGCTGACGATGAAGGAACCGATCGCCTCCGGATCGATAGCCTTGCGCGCCCAGGGGATCAGGGCATGGATACGGGCCTGCTCCCTCGCCTGGGCTGGCGCCCGGTCGGGTAGCTCGTCGGGAATCTCTATGTGCCGCGACTGCTCGAGAATAGTGATTCGCGCCTCGTCGTCCAGGGCCAGATAGTCGATCCCCAGCTGGTCATTCAGAACCCAGGCCAGGGTGGCTTCCAGACGAGCACTGTGCTGGCGAAGATCAAGCGGCAGAAGATGCAGGCCAAAGGCTTCCACTTGCCTGATCAGGGTGGTGATGGCCCCATCGGCGAGGACGCCTCGACCTGTTTGCCGCAGACTGCGCTCAATGACTTGAAGATCCGCCAGCAACTCACCGCCGCTCCGATAGAGCACTTCGTACGGCCGGCCCTCCAGGGCGGCAAGGGTTCCCTGCAGGCGATGCCAGATATGGGTGAATTTGCGCCGATACGGCTCATGCTCCGATCGTTCACGAGCCTGGCCCGCGGCTTCAGGCATCAGGAGTTGGTCAAGGCGGAGTGAATCGCGCAATTCCTCGCTGATCGGCGACAGCCGGTCGGCTTGACTGCTCTCGTTCGCCAGGTGGTACACCGAAGTCCGGATCAACCTGATGGCCAGTTGCTTTTGCAAGATAAGGGCCTGCCGGGTGACATCGGCGGTTACGGCTGGATTCCCGTCGGCGTCACCGCCGATCCAACTGGCGAAGCGGAGAAAGGTGGGTACCGTGAAGGGGCGCCCTGGGAAGAGGCGAGCCAACAGGGAACCAAAGCGGTCAAATAACGCCGGTAGCTGATCCCACAAGACGTACTCGACATAAAAAAGACCTTGCTTCACCTCGTCAAGCACCTCGGGCGGGCGCTGGCGTATCTCCTCGGTCTGCCACAGGAGCAGGACCAACTGCCTGAGGCGCCGGAGAGCGTCCTCGCGCTCCTCGGCGGTCATTCCGGCCTGATCCAGGGCCTCCAGGCAGGCGGCGATCTCGATCTGCTTTTGCAGGGCGGACTCGCGGGCCGGCTCGGTCGGATGCGCGGTAAGCACCAGCTCGACTCCAAGGCTCTCGATCGCGGACTGCAGATCCTCGGCGCTGATCGCCCGCTGCCGAAGCATGCGCAACGCCTCGTCCAGGGATTCACGCTGTGGGGCGGCGGACGGATCGCGGAGATAGGCGCGGCGTCTGCGGACGCGATGTACCTGCTCACAGACGTTGACCAGTTGAAAGTACAGCGCGAAGGCGCGAATCAGCGGTTCGGCCTCGGCGAGGCTGAGTTGTCGCATAATCTCCAGCACCCGCGCCTCGATATCGGGACTGGCGCCGGCCCGCATGGCCTTGCACAGGGCGCGGAGTTCCTCCTCACGCCCAAAAACCCCTGGGCCAGCCTCCTGGATGATCACTCGCCCGAGGATGTCGCCGAGCACGCGAATGTCTCGACGGAGTGGGGCTCCCAGATCCTCTGGACTCATACGCCGGCTAGAACAGCCCGGAGATGGGGCGCGTCCTGAAGATCGACCAGGCTCCGTGAGTCCCCGACTACAAGGCCCCGATGATTCCGCACCGCGGGCGCGTCGAACCGGCCCAGAGGTTCCGGCACCGACTCACCGATCATGCCCAGTCCGCGGAGGATCGCCAAAACCACCGCCCCGATTCCGTCCGCTCTGCCGCTCTCGAACTTGACCGCCAGCCCCAGGCCATGAGATGGCAAGGCCACGCACTGGAGTCCCTCGGCGCCACCCTTGCTGATGATCATGGTAGGGAAGGCGCTCATAAGCGCGGTATCGAGGGAATCGGTCCCGCTCACCAACCAGGGATCCGCGCGCATCGCGGCACCGGCCGAGTTGAGCGCCGCCGCGAGGTCGGGCTCCAGGCCGCTCGGATCCGCGATCTGGGCGAAACATCGCGCGATGTGCCGCATGGGCAGCGCGAAATTGGGGGCGCTGCAGCCGTCGATGCCCACCGCTATCCGGTCCGGAGAAACACCGGCGCATCTGGAGACCGACTGGAGAATGCGCTTCTGGACGGGATGATCGCGGTTGAGGTAGGAGCCCAGCGGCGCGCCCATGGCCTGAGCGGCGGCCAACATCCCGGCATGTTTCCCGGAACAGTTGTTGTGCAACGGGGACGGGTGGAGACCGGCCCTGGCCAGCGGATAGCTGATGGGCGCGGCAAGATCGTGCGTGCCGCACTGAAGCATCTCCGGCGCGACGCCGCTACGGCGCAGCAAATCGCCCACCGTATGCACGTGGCGGGGTTCACCATGATGCGAGCCGCACGATACCGCGATGTGCGCCGGCTCCAGGGCGAAGCGCTCAGCCGCTCCGCTGAGCAAGAGGGCGGTCACCTGCATGGGCTTCGCGGATGAGCGCAGATAGGTCAGATGGTCGGTGTCTCCTACCGACCAGACAACCTCTCCTTGCGGATCGGAGAGCACGCAATGTCCCCGTTCTAACCGTTCGACCACGTTATTTCTTCTGGTTTGGAACAGTGATGCCGCCACGAGCCCTCCCTGAAACTACGTCTCCAGTGTACCGGCATGGTCGGGCGGTGTGCATCTATTTGGGGTGGATAGGGGCGCCTCGCATTCTAGGAGCCGAACCAAGCGGGCCTGGAGACCCGCGCCCCAAGAATACGGTCATCCAAGAATGCGACGCCCCCAAGTGGACAAGCAGATCCTCAGCCGCCGACGAAGACTTGCCGACGGGGTAGGGCCGACCTGAAACACTGGGGCGCGGAGGGAAGGGCAAAAAAGATGACTACCCTGGGAGCAGGGCGAGGAACGCGGAGGGAATGGGGGCGAGGAATGGCTACGCCGCTGGCGCGGAGGAGACGCCACGTTCAATCCACTCCGTGCGAAACGAAGCCGCGCTCCGTGGTTTCCGTACCATCCGTGCCTCCGTGATTCAGGAGGGGTGGACTATTGGTCGTTGGCCAAGGCGCGGTCGGAGAGATACTGGCGCATGGAGTACCACACACTGGGAGCGATGGAGGCGGCAATTTGGTCGCCGGTATTGGTCCATTGCTCGAAGCCGTATTCGCGATTCCAGTTCAAATCAGGTTTCACGCAGCGAACAAGGACATTACGCAGATGAGCGGCGAACTCATCCACTGTTTCATCGATCAGTCGAATCCGTTCGGTCAGGGAGACCGTGGCGTCTGGAGATGAGTCCGCGCCCTGGCGCAGCAGGCAGTCCATACAGAGTATGGCATCCTGGGAGCCAAACACGCCCAGCGCGGTACTCGCCAGCTCAAGCGGCGTACCACAGGCTCCACACGCGACAAGCACGGTAGCGATTTCGGGTTCAAATAGGTTTGGCATTATCGTACCTCCTTCACCCGCCGGAGAAATCGTACCACAAACACGACCAGTCCGGCGCGCGGTCCCCTATGGCAACTCCAGCTGCCGCCTTCGGGAGTCTCTTGGCCCCCACTATACCGAGGGGGTTCGCTCTTTGTAATCACCTATTCGTATGATACTCGGGTGGGCCGTCGTCAGCCCGTTCTCATGTTCACCAGGCTCTACCATCAGCGTACCCCCGACAACGTGAAAAGACCATTAATCTCTCCACCGGACCGGTTTTTCCCTTGTGATGTCGGCAACCGACACCGGCGCGCCCTCATATGCTGTGGTACAGTAGTAGCAGGCGCCGGCGGGGGCTGAATGACCTGAACGAGCAACTCCCCGAGTACCGGCGTGAATGTTTAAGCGTGTGCATCGCGGCTAACGCCTTTTCAAGGGAGGCGAGAGAGCGTGACCGGCAGTAGAATTACCCGTTTCTGCGCGTGCTGTGGCCGGCCGGTGGTGCTGGTACGCATCACCAACCACGAGGAGGGTCGCACCCGCCTGTATAGCGATGATATCGGTCGCTTCTACTTCGGAAGAGTATTTCTTTGCTCGGAGGAATGCTGTGCAAGCATTCTGAAGGGCTTTGGTAGCCTCGATGCTTTCCAGGAGTGGGTGGGCGCCTCCGCCTGCGCGGCAGGCGTGGGCTCGTACCCTGGAGAGGAGTGATCCTTGTGCATCACGGACGATTTGGGGGGAATGCACGCAAGCGGAAAGCAAAGCTGACCGATGCCACATTCCATAAGATGATTGGAGCGGCGCCCGTCGCCGAAGGGCCGGTCGCTATCCTCCCGGTGGACGAGCCTGCCGGCGAGGAGCAGGAAGGCGGGGAGGCGGAACCAAGGACCGGCGTGGTGCTGAATCTGCTCCGCCCGGTGCGACAGGCGCCGCGATCGCGGCCTTTTGATTGTCGGGAATTCCAGTTTGGCTACAAGGCATGCCTTAATTGCCGGAACGAGCAGGCCTATTACCTGCATCAGGAAGATCTCGCGGCAGGGTTCACCTTTCGCTGCCGGGTCTGCCGCATGGAAATGACGGTCACTATCGAGGCGGGAGCCTAGGCGGAGAGCGGTCGTTCGCGACCCGCGAACGGCCTCTCTCTTCCGGAGCCGGCCTTCTCACGGCCATTTGAAGTGGCGCGCCAGATCCTCGGCCCGGACGACCGCCACGATGGGGCTCCCGTGCGGGCACTGGGTCCGGCTCGCACAGCGTTGTAAGCGCGCCAAGATCGTAAGAATTTCCTGGTCGGTCAGGGCGGTTCCCCGCTTAATCGCGGCCCGGCACGCCAGATCGACCACCAGCCGCTCGCGCCAGTTCGGCCCCTCGTCGACGCTGCCCGCGAGACTCTCTCGCAAGGCTGCCGCGGTACCCTCTGGGAGCCCTGTCGGCTGGGACCGGACCAAAAAGGTCCGCCTGCCAAACCGTTCGACCCGGAAGCCCAGGACGGCCAGCTCCGGTAGCCTCGCCTCGATTGCCTCCAGGTCGCGGTCCTTCGCCTCAAATCGGATCGGCTCCAGAAGTTCCTGCGAGGCAACGACATTCTCCTGAGTGGCAAGCACTTCGTACAGGGCACGCTCATCCGCTCGATGTTGATCCACGAGATAGAGAATATTGCCCGCCTCGGCCAGAATCGCCGTATGGAACACCTGACCAAGCACGCGCATGGAGGCGAAATTCAACTCCTCGCCATAATCGGGTCCGCCTTCGCGCAAGCTCCGCCGCGGGGTGGGCAGGGTCCGCTGTCGCGGGCGGTCCAGGGGATTCGCCAGCAGGGCGGCCGGGGTCAAGGAGTTCCCCAGACGTTCTCGGATCAACGCCCCCAACTCCATTCGCCATTCCTCGTCGCCCCGGACTCTCACCTCAAGCTTGGCGGGATGCAGGTTCACATCCACCAGGCTGGGATCGATATCGATGTACAGGGCAGTCACCGGATGCCTTCCATGAGGAAGAATTGCTTGATAGGCTGATTCCAGCGCCGACAGCCAACCTTTAGGGCGAATCCATCGGCCATTGAGCACCAGGGACAAACCGTCGCGATTGCCGCGGGTAAGACCGGGGTCGCCCAGGTAGCCGTGAACCTGACCCTGGCTGAGCGTGTGCGTGCCCAGAGGAGTGAGGCGGGCCGCCTGATCGGCGTACACAGCGGCGAGGGCGCTGGGTTCGCCAAGCCCGGCACAGTGAAAGACTTCCTTCCCATCGACGGTCAGACTGAAGCGGACCATCGGTCGGGCGAGAGCATAGAGGCGAATCAGTGAGAGCAGATGCGCGCGCTCGGCCCGTGGATTGGGGAGGAAGCTCCGCCGGACCGGGAGCCCGGCGAACAGGTCGAGTACGCGGATCGTCGTGCCGGGCGCGCGGGCCCGCCGGCCCTCCTCCCGCACCTCGCCCTCCCGCAGGACGATTCGCGCTCCTGCCTGGCCGCTCGACGTGGCGGAGGTTGCCTCTACCGTCGCCACGGCGGCAATAGCCGACAATGCTTCACCGCGGAAACCAAGAGTCTGGATGGCATCGAGGTCGTGCTCACTCAGGATTTTACTGGTGGCGTGGCGGCTGAAGGCAAGCGCCAATTCGTCGGGCGCGATGCCCTGACCGTCGTCGCTGACCTCGATCAGATCAAGTCCGGCCCCAGCTACCGTTGCGCGGATCGATCGGGCGCCGGCATCCAGGGCGTTCTCCACCAGTTCCCGGAGCACCGATCCAGGGCGCTCCACTACCTCTCCGGCGGCGATCCGCTGAGCCAGGGCTGGCGACATTTTCCGAATTGGGCGGCGGGGAGGATCATCGGGCTCCATGGCGCCCGTTAGCCGGTCGGTCGATCGGCTCGGGCTGAACCGGTTGGCCGCTGGTCCCTTGCCTGCTGCTGCAATCGATGCAGGGTGTTGAGCGCGGCGATCGGGGTGGTGGCAGCCAGATCCAGGGCCAGGAGGCTTTCGGTCATCTGATCCACCGTGGGGCGTTCAGCCACCCGAAACTGGATCGGTGGCTGGGTCACGGGCCGCTCGTCCGGCTCAAGGGCCAGTTCGGCACTCAGGGGACTCCAGGCCGCGACCAACTCCTCGGCACGTCGCAGGATCTGCTCCGGCATTCCGGCCAACCTGGCCACATGAAGGGCGAAGCTCTTATCCGCCACCCCAGGGGTGACCGAATAGAGGAATACCACGTCGTCTCCGTGTTCCTCGGCGGTCACATGCAGATTACAGGCGCGGGGCCAGCGTTCGGCGGCGCGGGCCACCTCGTAATAGTGGGTGGCGAAGAGAGCACGGGCCTCCACGACGTCATGGAGATATTCGGCAACCGCGTGGGCGATCGCCTGACCATCGCAACTGGTGGTGCCGCGCCCGATCTCATCCAACAAGACCAGGCTCCGCTGGGTGGCCAGGCGGGCGATCGCGGCGGTCTCGGCCATCTCGACCAGGAAGGTGGACTGGCCGCGGGCGAGATGATCGTGCGCCCCCACGCGGGTGACAATCCGGTCGACCAAGCCGACGCGGGCATGCGCGGCTGGGACGAAGCTTCCGATCTGGGCCAGATAGACGATCAGCGCCACCTGGCGCAAGTAGGTGCTCTTCCCGCCCATGTTCGGCCCGGTCACGATCGCCAAGCAGGGTCCGTCCCCGCCCAGCCGGCAGTCGTTGGCGATATAGGACTCTGGACCGACGGCGGCCTCCACCAGCGGGTGACGTCCCTCCACGATCGACAGCTCGGTGGTGTCGACTAATTCGGGCCGGCTATAGCGCCGCTGTTCGGAAACCTCCGCCAGCGATCCCAGAGTATCCAGAATCCCCAGGGCTTCAGCCGTGCGTTGCAGACGGGGCGCCTCGGCGGTGATGCCCTGCAAGAGGGCGGCGAATCGCTCCGCGTCTCTCTCCCGCAACCGGGCCTCAGCCTCGGCAAGCTCCGCCTCCCAGTGCAGCAACTCGGCGGTCACGAATCGCTCCGCGTTGACCAGAGTCTGCTTCCGCGTGTAGTCGGCGGGCACCTTGCCCAGGTTTGCCTTGGACACCTCGATGTAGTAGCCGAAAACGCTGTTGTACGCGACCTTAAGCGACCGAATCGTGGTTCGCTCTCGTTCCTCCGTTTCAAGGAGGGCCAAGCGGTCCCGTGCCTGAGCGGCCTGGACTCCCAGGCGGTCGATTTCCGGGTCATAGCCTGGACAAATCGAGCGATCGCTCCCAGTAGGCGCCACGGCGGCTCGAATCGCGGCGGCGATGTCGGGAGCGGGGTCCAACTCCCCGGCCTGAGTGGTCAGATACGCGGCGGTGGCTGGGGTGAGGGCACGTACTATAGCTGGGATTGCTTCCAGGATGGCGGCGATTGCCCGCAACTCCTCGGCGGCGGCCCGGCCCTGGCCAACTCGCCCCGTAAGGCGTTCCAGATCGCCGATGCCCCGCAGCGCCTGGCGGAGGCCCGCCCGGACGCCAGGTGCCTCCACCAACTCCCCGATTGCTTGTTGGCGGGTGATAAGCACTTCGAGGTTCCGGGTCGGACGCCGCAACCAGCGCGCCAATTGGCGGGCCCCCATGGGCGTGATAGTCTGGTCGAGGAGGCTCAGAAGGCTGACCTCTCCCCCGCCGGGGTGCTCCTTGCCCAAGAGAGTGGCTCGGGTGGCCTGGTCCACGGCAACCGCGTCGTTGAGCGGATAGGGAAGGAGGCGACGGAGGCCGTTGAGGAGCGGCCAGTTGGTCCGTTCGAGATAGGCAAGGATGGCCCCGGCGGCGGCGGCGCTCGCGGGTCGGTGCTCGCACTCGGCAAGATGCAGCGAGGCGGCGTCCAGATGGCGGCGCAGCCGCTCGAGTCCCGACGCTTGCCGCCACAGACCCTGGTCCCCAGCCCGATGGCGGAGGGTGAGATTGGGTAAAGCGGCCTCGCCATCGACCAGGCATTCGTGCGGATCCAGGCTGTCTAGCTCGCGCGCCAGTTCGCCCGCGTCGTCGGTTTCCGCCACCCGAAACTCTCCGGTGGACACTTCGGCATGGGCGATAGCGTAGCGCCCGGCTCGTCGGGTAATCGCGGCCAGATAGTTACTCTCGCCCGGGCGCAGCAGTTCCGGTTCGGACAGGGTGCCGGGGGTGATCACCCGCACCACCTTCCGATCCACCAATCCCTTCCCCGGTGGGCTCATTTGCTCGCACACCGCCACGTTGTGGCCCTGACGCACCAGCCGCGCCAGGAAACGGGCGTGCGCATGCACCGGGACACCGCACATGGGCACCCGGCAATCTTTTCCGAAGGAGCGGGAGGTAAGGGTGATCCGGAGCGCGGCGGACGCCACCCTGGCATCGTCGTCGAACATTTCGTAGAAATCACCCAGACGGAACCACATGAGAGCGTCCGGATACTCCGCCTTCAGTTCAAGATATTGCTGCCGGGCGGGAGTCGCGTTCTCGATCACGTCACCCCCTTCGCGGCGGCCGCCAGGACAGCACTGGCCCCCTGGCTCCGCAGATCCTCGGCCACGACGCGCCCGATCTCGCCCGCCGTATCCGCGGTTCCCTGACGCGAGGCCCGGAGCATTTCCCGGCCGTCAATTGAGGTGACGCATCCTCGCAGAAGAAGGGACTGATCGGGAAGGATCTCGGCGTAGGCGGCAATGGGTGCTTGGCACCCCGCCCGAAGGTTGGCCAAAACCGCGCGTTCGGCGACCAGGCAGGCTCGAGTCTCACCATGCGTGGCGTCCAGGGCGCGGAAGACGCGAGCCATCTGGTGGTCCGTCGCTCGGATCTCAATCGCCAGCGTCCCTTGACCAGCCTGGGGCAGGCACTGCTCAATCGAGAGGACAACGGCGTGACGGTCCATGAGGCCCAGCCTGCGGAGGCCGGCGGCCGCCAGCACCACCGCATCCACCCTACCGGTAAGGGCAGCGCGTCTACGTGTATCCACGTTGCCGCGCAAAGGCTCGAATCGGAGGTCGGGGCGGAGACCGAGGAGTTGGGAGACTCGCCGCGGGCTCCCAGTCCCCACGGTGGCGCCCAGAGGAAGGTCCAGGAGACTCAGGCCACTGGCGGTCACCAGGCAATCCCGCGGGTCGTCACGGCCCGGCGTGGCAGCCAGCACCATATCCGACGGAAGGGTGCTCGGGAGATCCTTGGCGGAATGAATAACGGCGTCCACGCGTGATTCCCTTAAGGCGAGTTCCAGGGCCTCGGTAAAGATGCCTTGCGCGCTCAGGGCGGCCAGTGGGCGATCCGGCACGCGGTCTCCGAGGGACTGCACGACTTCCACCACGGAGCGAATCGGCGGCGCTTGTTGGTCGAGAAGGGCCCGGACGATTTCTGTTTGGGCGAGCGCAAGCGCGCTACCGCGCGTGCCCAGGCGGATGGGCCGCTCGGCGCGTGGGTCGGCTTGAGTATTCGGGCTGGGTACATCCTTGGCGGCGCGCTCGGGACTCCTGGTGGACAAGCTTCTTGCTCCTCCGCGATAACCGTCCTGATAGGGTAGCACGCGCGGGCCGAGGAGGTGAACTTGGCCCCGCTTGCGCCAAATGAACGCGATGCAGGATAATCCATGCAGGTCGCCCGCCGGTCATGGCGTGTGATGTTGGCTGAAACAGTGATCGAGATAAACGCGGGAGGTCGCACGGAATGCTGTGGCGGGTTATGGGCCTAGTCATCGGCGGTGCGGTGGCGTATCAACTGGTAAACCGGTCGAAGAGCGCCTACGCGCGGGTGGAGTGCCCGCACTGCGGCAGTAACGTGGGTGTGTTTTTCCCGCTTGAAGGTATGGAGATATACTGCGATAGTTGCAACCAGCCGATGGTGATCGACCGGAAGACCGGACGCTGGGAAGCCGAGGAGGTTTCCTAACCGAAGACTGCTCACAGAGGAGTGAGAAGGATGATGAGCCCGGTCGCGCCGGCCCAGATCGGCTCGGAGTTGTACGCGATTGCCCTGCGGCAGGTAGACGCGGCCGCGGCCCTGATGGGGTTGGACGAGGATATGCACCTGGTGCTGCGCACACCGAAGCGCATCCTTACCGTCCAGGTTCCTTTCGAGCTGGCCAACGGTGAACAAGAGGTTCTTACCGGCTTCCGGGTGCAGCACAACATCAACCGCGGACCCGCGATCGGTGGGTTGCGGTATGAAGCCGATGCGTCGGTCGGCGAAGTGATTGCCCTGGCCATGTTGATGACCTGGAAGTGCGGCTTGATGGGCCTCCCCTTTGGCGGCTCCGCCGGCGCGGTGGTCTGCGATCCAAACGCCTATACGCGCCGTGAGTTGGAGCGGATGACCCGTCGTTACGCCACCGAAGTGGCCATCTTGATCGGGCCCTCAAGCGATATCGTCTCACCCGACTTGCATACCGACGGCCAGGTGATGGCCTGGATTATGGACACCTATAGCATGCACCAGGGGTTTAGCGTGCCGGCCGTGGTGACGGGGAAGCCGGTCAGTATCGGCGGCTCCGAGGGGAGTCATGACGCGACCGGGCGCGGCCTCTTTTTTCTTCTGCGCCAGGCGGCGGCATGCCTTGATCTGGACCTGTCCCAGGTCGGGATCGCCGTGCAGGGCTTTGGTAGCGTGGGCTCGGTGGTCGCCGGTCTGCTCCACTCGGCGGGTTGCCGAGTGGTGGCGGTCAGCGAAGCGGCGGGCGGGCTCTATAATGCCAAGGGCCTTGATATTCCCGCTTTGCTGGCGCATCGAGCGGCCACCGGCCAACTGGCCGGCTTTCCAGGGGCGGATGCGATGAGCAATGCTGAGTTGCTGACCTGCCCCTGCGACATCCTGATCCCGGCGGCGGTGGAGAATCAGATCACTGCCGTCAACGCCGGCTCGGTGCGGGCGCGGCTGGTGGTCGAGGGGGCGAATGGCCCGACCACGGAGGAGGCGGATCGCATCCTCGACGATCGAGGGATTACGGTGTTACCGGACATCCTGGCCGGAGCGGGAGGGGTCACGGTCGCCTACTTTGAATGGGTGCAGGGCTTGCAAGAGAGCTTCTGGAGCGAATCGCAGGTGAACGCTCGCCTGGAGTCCACTCTCCTTGACGCCTTCAACGCGGTGACGGCCACCAAGGAGCGCCTCGGGGTCAGCTATCGGGCGGCAGCATATGTCCAGGGGATGGGCGCGGTGGCCCAGGCAACCGCCATGCGCGGCATCTACCCCTGAGCAAGTCCGAGGAGGGAGCGCGGCTGAGTAGGGGCACCCATCACCCAGAGGGTACCCGGTGCCCCTACCACGACAGGCGCGATTCGGCATGGAGGGCGTGATCCGCAATGGTCGGTCCTCACACGTCGATTTGGGCGCGCTGTAGTTTCCCACTATAGTCGATGTACACCGACTTCAATTCGCTGAACTGCTCCACGGCACTGAAACCAGCCTCACGGTGACCGTTGCCCGTTCCTTTGATTCCGCCGAATGGAAGCTGAATCTCGGCCCCGATCGTGGGAGCGTTGACGTAGACCAGACCGGACTGGAGATCGCGGATCGCGCGGAAGGCTCGATCGATGTCCTTGGTGTAGATCGCGAGCGAAAGGCCGTACTGGGTGCCATTCGCGACTTCAAGTGCCTGGTCGAAATCGGTCACGCTGCTGATTCCCACCGTGGGACCGAAGATCTCCTCCTGGGCAATCCGCATGGTGGGTTGGACCTTGTCGAACAAAGTGGGGGCGTAGAAGTGCCCGTTGTCCAGATCCTCGCTGAGAATCTTGCCGCCGGTGAGGAGGCGCGCCCCTTCCTTGGTCCCGACCGCCGTATAGCCGTGGATGCGCTCCAGTTGCTCGCGATTGATCACGGGACCCACCTGAACGCTGGGATCGAGACCGTCCCCTACCTTAAGCGCCCGCACGCGCTCGACCAGTGCCTCGGTGACCCTGGAGGCGATCCCCTGATGGACGATCAGTCGGCTGCTGGCCGTGCAACGCTGACCGGAGGTGCCGAAGCCGCCCCAGAGGGCGCCATCCACCACCAGATCCACGTCGGCATCCTCCATGACCACGATGGCATTCTTGCCCCCTAACTCCAGCGATACGCGCTTGAGCCGCTTCCCCGCCTCCTCGGCCACCAGCCGACCCACGTCGCTGGAGCCGGTGAATGAGATCATCCTCACTCTTGGATCCTCAAGGAGGGGCTGGCCAGCCTCGGGACCATAGCCATGGACAAGGTTGAGCACGCCAGGCGGCACCCCCGCTGCCTCGAGAGTCTGGACGACGTCGGTGGCCACGGTCGGCGTATCCTCGGCCGGCTTGAAGACGATGCCGTTGCCGCAGATGAGGGCGGGGAAAATCTTCCAGGAGGGAATGGCGAGGGGGAAGTTCCAGGGTGTAATCAGCCCCACCACCCCGATGGAGTCGCGGATCAACATGGCGAATTTGTCGCGTAGTTCCGAGGGGACGGTCTGGCCGGTGAAACGGCGGCCTTCCCCGGCGATGTATTTGCCCATGTCGATGGCTTCCTGAACATCGCCCCGCGCCTCGGCAAGCACCTTGCCCATCTCGCGGGTCATCAGGACGGCAAGTTCTTCCTTCCGCCGCTCGATGATCATCGACGCCTTCAGCACCACGTCGCCACGATGAGGAGCCGGAACCAAGCGCCATGCCCTGTGCGCTTCCTCGGCGGCGGCAATCGCCGCCGAGACGTCCGCGGCGGCGCTCCGGGGGAACACGCCGATCACCTCGCTGGGGTGGGCGGGATTCCGGCTCTCGAAGGTGCCGCCGGATTGGGCGGGGATCCAGCGCCCGCCAATGTAATTCAGGTACGCTTCAGCCATGCTGCTCCGTGTCCCTTCCTGCTTTTGCTACCAGGCGCGCACGACCCTACTGTCCTCATCCGCGTGATAACGGTAGGTCCGGCCTCCGGTTTCAAGGTCTATGATATAGCCGTCAATCATGATCATGGCGAAGGAGCTGTCGCCCTTCTTCAGCCCGAGCGAGGCGTCGTTCCACTGCGTAGAGGAAACCGACTTTACCGCGATCTGGCTCTCGTCCACTTTTTGAGCCCGCGCCAGATCTTTCTTGGCCTTGGCCACCTGTCCGTCCTTGCTCATCCCCCGCTCCTTAACGAATAACAAAGGCAAGGGTTGCGCGGGCGACCCGCGTCCCCGTTGTCTCATCAATAAAGCTGATGTCTCCCGTGTAGGGCCCTGGGGCCGGCGGCCCCTGAATGCCGACCCGGAGGGCGGTCGTGCCGCCAGGGGGCAGGGTAATCACTCCAGCCGACACACCGATTCCCCCTTGCAGCGAGCCTTCTGGGCCCTGGAGGTGGGCGATTGGGACCATGGTGAGAGTGGCTCCGGTGAGATTCCGCAGGGTGAGCGCGCGGGTCTGCTGCTCGCTGCCCTTTAAGGCGCCATAGCTCAGGCTTGCCGGCTCGGACACCGCTGACTGGTTTAGATTGCCCGCCAGCGCCACCAGTCCGCTCCCCTGATCGAAGGCACCTACGTATCCGTCGCAGCCGTCACACGGCTCCGCCGCGGCTTGTGTGTCCAGATGGCTCACCGGCTGCTCCCAGAACAGACAGCCTGTCGTGTCGGAACACTCGCTGGTGGGCCCCGGCGCCAACGCAAAGGTGTCGCAGCCGACCTCGCACCGAGGGCCGATCGGATTGGCGGCATTCATCAAGGCAGCCTTCACCTGTTGGGCCGACCACCCTGGATGCAGTTGCCAGACAATGGCGGCGGCGCCCGAGACCATGGGGGTTGCCATGCTGGTGCCCGAATAGGCGACGTACCAATTGCCGTCGCTTCCGTTTGCGCGGGCCGAGGTGATGTTCACGCCCGGGGCCACGATATCCGGCTTCAGGGCGAAGTCGCCCAGACGAGGGCCGCGCGAGCTAAATGGAGCCAGGTTCTTGCTCTTGTCGATCGCCCCCACGGTCAGGGCGGCGTCGGC